>NZ_JBTNDJ010000005.1:0-233828 GCF_054511055.1 Arthrobacter melezitosi | reverse complement strand
TGAGTTCTCAAACAACAGGCACTACCGGCACCAAACAACCCGCAAAACCAGGCCATCATCGCTCCGGAGCAACTTTACAAGCTTACCCGCACCAACCCATCCCCGCAAATCGGCCGGCTCCCACCGTTCCGGCTGTCTCCAGCTGGACCCCCCAACCGGCCGGTTCGAGGATCGACAGATCCCGTTCCCTACCGTTCTTGTGGTCGCCATCCGACCGAGAATCTCGATCAGCGCGGATATAAACACTAGCACCCTTCGGCGCGGAATGTAAACCTCAGCCGGCCCCCTTGCGGGGGCCCGGCCGAGGTTCGGGGCGCCTTACTCCCCCGCCGCCTTGGGCATCAGGTAGAGCACGCCCAAGGGAGGAACGCGGACATCCGCGTAGGCAGGCTGCCCGTTGTGGGCGCCTTCGAGGGCGGTGATGGGGCCGTTTCCGACGCCCGACCCGCCGAACTGCTCGGCGTCGGTGTTCAGGACTTCGGCCCATTCCCCCGCCCAGGGCAGGCCGACGCGGAAGCCTTCGTGCGGGCCGCCGGCGAAGTTCGCGATGCACACCAGCGGGTTGCCCTGATGGTCCCACCGGACGAACGAGAGCGTATTGCGTCCGCCGTCGTTCTCATCGATCCACTGGAAACCGGCGGGCTCGTTGTCCCGCGCATAGAGCGCCGGAGTTTCCCGGTAGACGGTGTTGAGCGAGCGCACCAGTTCCTGGACGCCACGGTGCGGAGCGGTGTCGCACAGCCACCAGTCGAGGCCGTGCTGTTCCGCCCATTCGGACTCCTGCGCGAACTCGGAACCCATGAAGATGAGCTGCTTCCCGGGGTGGGCCCACTGGAACGCAAGGTAGGCCCGCACGTTGGCCAGCTGCTGCCAGCGGTCCCCCGGCATCTTCCGCAGGAGGGAACCCTTGCCGTGCACAACCTCGTCGTGGCTGATGGGGAGGAGGAAGTTCTCGGTGTACGCGTACACCATCGAGAACGTCGCCTTGCCGTGGTGGTGGGACCGGTTGATTGGATCCTCGGCCATGTACTGGAGGGTGTCGTGCATCCAGCCCATGTTCCACTTCAGCCCGAAGCCCAGGCCGCCGGCACTCGTTGGCCGGGTGACGCCCGGGAAGGCCGTGGATTCCTCGGCGATCATGACGATGCCCGGCGCCCGCTTGTACGCGGTCGCGGTGACTTCCTGGAGGAAGGAGATGGCCTCGAGGTTCTCCCGCCCGCCCAGGCGGTTGGGCCGCCACTGGCCTTCCTCCCGGGAGTAGTCGAGGTAGAGCATGGATGCCACGGCGTCGACCCGCAGCCCGTCGATGTGGAACTCCTCAAGCCAGTACAGGGCGTTGGCGACGAGGAAGTTGCGCACCTCCCGGCGTCCGAAGTCGAAGATCAGGGTTCCCCAGTCCATGTGCTCGCCCAGCAGGGGATCGCCGTGCTCATAGAGGGTGCCGCCGTCGAACTTGGCCAGCGCCCACTCGTCCTTCGGGAAATGCGCCGGAACCCAGTCCATGATGACGCCGATGCCGGCCTGGTGCAGCTTGTCCACGAGGTACTTGAAGTCGTCCGGGTGCCCGAACCGCGACGTCGGCGCGTAGTAGGACGTGACCTGGTAACCCCAGGAACCGCCGAACGGGTGCTCCGCGACGGGCATGAGCTCGACGTGGGTGAATCCCTGCCAGGTGACGTACTCGACGAGCTGCTCGGCGAGGTCACGGTAGCTCAGGCCAACGCGCCATGAGGCGAGGTGCACCTCGTAGACACTCATGGGGCCGTTGTGGGGATCCTTCGCGGCGCGCTCGGTCATCCAGGCGTCGTCTTCGAAGGCGTAGCGCGATTCGACCACGCGCGAACCGGTCAGCGGAGGAACCTCGGTTCCCCGGGCCATCGGGTCGGCCTTTTCGCGCCAGTGTCCATCGCTGCCGAGGATCTCGTACTTGTAGACGGCGCCTGCCCGGGCACCCGGGATGAAGATCTCCCAGACACCGGAGCTGCCGAGTGCCCGCATCGCATGGACGCTGCCATCCCAGCCGTTGAAGTCGGCCTTGACCCGCACCGCCCTTGCGCTGGGCGCCCAGACGGCGAAGGAGACACCGTCGATGGCCCCGAGCACCGAGGAGTAATGCCGGACGTGGGCGCCCAGGGCAGTCCACAGGGTCTCGTGCCGGCCCTCGGCAATGAGGTGCATGTCGATCTCGCCGAGGGTCGGGAGGAACCGGTAGGGATCGTCCACCAGCTGGGGTTCCCCGCCGTAGGCGACCTCGAGCCGGTAATCCGGAACATGGCCCGGCGTTTCCGCGGCGACCGTTCCGACCCAGACGCCGTTGTGCTCGTGCGTGAGTTCCGTGCGCCCGCCGCCGGTCACGACGACGACAGAGCTCGCCAGCCGGCGGAGGGTGCGGATGGTGACGGTCCCGGAATCGTCGAGGTGCGCACCGAGCACCGCGTGCGGCTGATGGTGCGTGCCCTCGGAGACCTGCTGCAGGACGTCCGTGGGAACGGGAATGGGGGTTGGGTCGACCGGCGGACCGGAGGGCGCCGCGGAACCCTTGGCGGTCCCGGTTGCAGTGCCGGCGGGAACCACGGGCGGGGACGTCGCACCGGCTCCGGAGGGCGACCCGGCGGCCGGCGCGGAGCCGGCACCGGAGTTGCTTCCGGTCGGAGCCGGAGGCGCAGCCGGGGGCTCCGCAGCTGTCCCGGGTGCTCGGCCGGAGGTGGAGGAGGCCCCGGCGGCGGCCATGGCGCCCACGGGTTCGGCCATCGGCCGGCCGGTCAGGGCGTGGCGCACATCCCTGGCCGGCATTTGGACCCATTCGGGCCGGTTCCGCAGCTCGTAAACCACCTCGTAGAGTGCCTTGTCGAGCCAGAGCGCCCGGAACAGCGGCGAGGCCGTGTCGATTTCGTATCCTGCCTCGGCGGCGTATCCGGCGAGGAACGCCGAGGTCGCCGCGGCGGCCCACTGCTCGCCGGCGCGGGCCTTGTCCGATCCCTCGGGGGATGCGCCACGGGACGCGGCGGCGTATTCGAGGGAACGCACCATGCCGACGACATCGCGCAGCGGAACGTCCGGGACGCTCCGCTCGGCCGTGGGTCGGAGGGGTTCACCCTCGAAGTCGAGCACGAGCCAGGATCCGTCCGGCGCCCGCAGGATCTGCCCGAGGTGGAGGTCGGCGTGGATCCGCTGCAGGGCGGGAAGAGTGTCGAGCGCCCGCACCTGGGCGAGAACGGCCTCCACCTCGTCGTCAAACGGTCCGACGGATTCGCCGGCTTCGGCCCACGCCCACTCGATCCGCCGGGTGAGGGCGTCCTTGAAGGCCGCCTGCTCGGCGGGGGTGGCCGGACTGCTGCCGATGGTCTCCTCAAGCTGCCTATGGACCCGCGCGACGATTGCGCCGAGCTCGCGCGCCTCGGCGCTGAAGTCAGTGCCTTCCGAGGCTGCAAGGGCGGCCACGCGCCAGGCGTCCGTGCTTCCCTCGATGAAGTCGCGGAGTACGCTCAGGTGCCCGGTCACGTGGGTTCCGGGTTCGGTGTGCGGCTGCTGCCATTCACCGCTCACCCAGCCGAAGGTTGCGGGGACGTCGGGACATCCGGCGGCGGTGAGCTCGGCACTGACCTTGACGTCGGGGCTCTCCCCGGCTGCCAGCACGCGGAAGAACTTGACGATCATCGAACCCGGGCCGGAACCGACTACCACTGAGGTGTTGGACTGCTCGCCCTGCAGCACCTTGATCTGAACACCGGCGGTTGGGGCGGGCATGCTTTCGAGGGCCAGACCCCTCACCCGTCCGTCGGCGGTGGCGCCGGAGCTGCGGATCAGCTCGATCCAGGCGCCTACGAAGGCGGGGTCGTGGGTTGCATCGTAGACCCAGCGCTTGCCCAGCTCCGGGTGCTGGACCTGCCCGAGGAGCCCTGCGGCTGCCTCCGGCAGCGGATCCGCCCGGTAGCTGAGCGGCACGTTCACGACGTCGGTCCGCCGTCCCGAGCCTACAGCGAGGAAATTCACCTCGAGTGCGGCCTGGCCGGTTGGGTCCTCAAGGACCGTCCCACCCACCACAGTGAGCGAGATGTCCCTGCCCCGGGCCGGGAACCAGCGCTGCGCCGGAAGCCATTCGTTGAGGATTTCAGGAAGGAAAGGCGTGTGGGTTCCCATTACTTAATAGCCTCCGGGATAGGTATGACGGGCATCGCCGCGGTGTGGGGCGATGCACTGTTCGAGCTGGCCGAACGCAACCGGAGCCAGTAGAAGGCATGACTTCCAAGGGTCAGGGTGATGTTGCCGTCCTCGGCGAAGGCCGGGAAGGGCATCCCGCCGAAGAGGTCCCGCAGGCCCCTGCCCGCGAACTCGGGGAGGTGCAGGTTGGCCGCAACGGGGTGCTGGGAGAGGTTGAAAATGCAGAGCACAACTTCGGGGCGCTCGCCCTCGGAGTTTCCTTCGTGGACCTCGCGGACGAAGGCGAGGACGGATTCCGCCTCGGTGGGCACGTTGCGGTAGTCACCCAGGCCGAAGGCCGGGTTGGCACGCCGGACGGCCAGCATCTGGCGCATCCAGTGGAGCAGCGAGCTGGAGGTGGCAAGCTGCGCCTCAACGTTGACGTGGTTGTAGTGGTACACCAGGGACTGCACCACAGGCAGGTACAGCTTGCCCGGATCGGCCGTGGAGAACCCGGCGTTGCGGTCGGGGTTCCACTGCATCGGGGTGCGGGAGGCATCCCGGTCCTCGAGCCAGATGTTGTCCCCCATGCCGATCTCGTCCCCGTAGTAGAGGAACGGGCTGCCCGGCAGGGACAGCAGCAGGGCGTGGATCAGTTCAACCTCGGCCCGGGAGTTGTCGAGCAGCGGCGACAGGCGGCGGCGGATTCCGACGTTGGCGCGCATCCGGGAGTCCGGGGCGTACCAGCCGAGCATCGCCTCGCGCTCTTCATTGGTGACCATTTCGAGGGTGAGTTCGTCGTGGTTCCGCAGGAAGGTTCCCCACTGGGCTCCGCTGGGGATCGCGGGCGTCTCCTCCATCGTCTCGATGATGGGCGCCGCCTTCTGGTCGCGCAGCGCGTAGAAGAGCCGGGGCATGATCGGGAAGTGGAACGCCATGTGGCACTCCGCCCCGGTCTCGTCCCCGAAGTATTCGACGACCTCCTCGGGCATCTGGTTCGCTTCGGCGATGATCACCCGTCCGGGGTAGTTCTCGTCGACCATGGCGCGCAGGTCCTTGAGGAACTCGTGCGTCTTGGGCAGGTTCTCGCAGTTGGTGCCCTCCTCCTCGAAGAGGTAGGGGATGGCGTCGGCGCGGAACCCGTCGATGCCCTGGTCGAGCCAGAACCGCACCACATTGAAGATCGCCTCGATGACCTTCGGGTTTTCGAAGTTGAGGTCCGGCTGGTGGCTGAAGAAGCGGTGCCAGAAGAACTGGCGGCGGACCGGGTCGAAGGTCCAGTTCGACTCTTCGGTGTCCACGAAGATGATGCGCGCGTCCTGGTACTTCTCGTCGGTGTCGCTCCAGACGTAGAAGTCGCCGTAGGGGCCCTCGGGGTCGCGCCGCGACTCCTGGAACCAGTGGTGCTGGTCCGAGGTGTGGTTCAGCGGCAGGTCGATGATGACGCGCACGCCGCGGGCATGCGCTTCGGCCACCAGCCGCTTGAAGTCGCTGATGGTGCCGAACTCATCGAGGACGTCGTAGTAGTCGGCGATGTCATAGCCACCGTCACGCAGGGGCGACTTGAAGAACGGGGGCAGCCAAAGGCAGTCCACGCCGAGCCACTGCAGGTAGTCGAGCTTTTCGATCAGCCCGGAGAAGTCACCCGACCCGTCGCCGTTGGCGTCCGCGAATCCCCGCACCAGGACTTCGTAGAAGACGGCCTTGCGGTACCAGTGGGGGTCGTGCGCAAGTCCGGGTGCATTGAGTTGGAAGGGGTTGGGCACTAGTGCTTCCTCCTGACGTAAAGAATGTGTGCCGGTTCCACGTGGGCGTCCAGCCTGACGTAATTATGTTCGCCCCAGTTCCAGCTCGATCCGGTGAGGAGGTCGTCGACGCGGAACGTGCCGTCCTCGTTGAGGTCGGCCGGCTCGATCGACAGTGCGTCGAGATTGAGGGAGACGGTGCTCTCACGGGCACTGTGCGGGTCGACGTTCACCACGATGATGAGCGTGTCCTTCCCGTTCTCGGTCTCCTTGTGCTTGGAGAACACCACCGTCGACGGGTCGGTGCTTGAGTGCACGGTCAGGTTCTCGAGGTCCCCCAGGGCCGGATGCGCCCGCCGGATCGCGTTCAGCCGGGTCAGGTAGGGGGCCAGGGAGCGCCCCTCGACCTCGGCCGCCGCGTAATCGCGGGGACGGTATTCGAACTTCTCGTTGTCGATGTATTCCTCGGCGCCTGGGCGGGCCACGTGCTCGAAGAGCTCATAGCCCGAATACACGCCCCACAGCGGGCTTGCCATCGACGCGAGCACCGCGCGGATCTTGAAGGCAGCCGGGCCGCCGAACTGCAGGAACGCGGTGAGGATGTCCGGGGTGTTGACGAAGAAGTTCGGACGGAAGTACGGCGCCGAGACCTTGCTGATCTCGGTGAAGTATTCCTCGATCTCCGTCTTGGTGTTCCGCCACGTGAAGTAGGTGTAGGACTGCTGGAACCCGGCGCGGCCCAGGGCGTGCATCATCGCCGGCCGGGTGAAGGCCTCGGCGAGGAAGACGACGTCGGGGTGCTTGGCGTTGACCTGGGCGATGAGCCACTCCCAGAACTGGACCGGCTTGGTGTGCGGGTTGTCGACGCGGAAGATCTTCACGCCGTGGTCGACCCACAGCAGCACGATCCGCAGGATTTCCTGCGGCAGCCCGACGGGATCGTTGTCGAAGTTGATCGGGTAGATGTCCTGGTACTTCTTCGGCGGGTTCTCCGCGTAGGCGATGGAGCCGTCCACTCGGGTCGTGAACCATTCGGGGTGCTCGGTGACCCAGGGGTGGTCCGGGGAGGCCTGGAGCGCGAAGTCCAAGGCGACCTCGAGGTTCAGCTCGGCGGCCCGGGCCACGAACGCGTCGAAATCCTCGAAGGTGCCGAGGTCCGAGTGGATGGCGTCGTGGCCGCCGTCGGCGGATCCGATGGCCCACGGCGAACCGGGATCCCCCGGGGCCGCGGTGAGGGTGTTGTTGGGGCCCTTGCGGTGTGTCTCCCCGATCGGGTGGATGGGGGGCAGGTAGACGACGTCGAAGCCCATGGCCGCGACCGCGTCGAGGCGCTCGGCCGCCGTGCGGAAGTTGCCGGAGACCCACCGGGCGGCGGCGGCGTCGTACACGGCGCCTTCGGAGCGCGGGAAGAATTCGTACCAGGCTCCACGCCCGGCCCGGTCGCGCTCCACGAGGAGAGGGTAGGCCTTCGACAGGCTCACCAGGGCCCGGATCGGCTCGCGCTCGATGGCGTCGAGGATCTCGGGGGTGCTGCCGGCGGAGAGCCGTTCCTCGACGCTGAATGCCGTGTCCCCGAGGGCGGCCGCGGTGCGGCGGAACAGTTCGGCGTCGCGGGGGCTGCGGTCGGCGGCGGCCCGGGTGAACAGGGCGGCCCCTTCGGCGAGCATCAGTTCGACATCGACGTTCGCTGCGATCTTCACGGTCGCGTCGTGGACCCAGGTGCCGTAGAGGTCCGACCAGCCCTCGATGGTGAAGGTGTTGAGCCCGAGCGCCGTGGGGCGGAGCAGGCCCTGCCAGCGGTCCAGGCCCGCGCCCACCGGCTGCAGCCGGATCCGCTGCACCTCGGCGCCGTCCGGCCCGTAGAGCACGGCCGAAACACCCAGTTGGTCGTGGCCCTCGCGGAACACTGTCGCACCGACGACGATGTCCGCGCCGGGCACGGCCTTCGCGGGGAATTGTCCGCCTTCGATGACGGGGCTGACGCCGGTGATGGGGATGCGGCCGAACCGCAGCCCTTCCGCATACGTGCCTTGACGTGGTAGTTCGCTAGATAGGGTCACCCACAGCACGTTAGCGAGTATTGGAACGAAATGCTAAGGGGGCTTGTCGTAACACTGCGATATCTTCGGCGATCACGTAAGCGGTTGCACCGACCTCTCCCCCGTTGGAACGCAAGTGCGCTAGCGTAACCAAAGTGAAGGCAATCCGTAGGTTTACAGTCCGTACCGTCCTCCCCGAGAGCATCGCCCCGCTGGGCAGGCTGGCGGGCAACCTGCGCTGGTCCTGGCACCTGCCGACCACGCGCCTGTTCGAGGACATCGACCCTGCGGCCTGGGAGGCGAGCGACCGGGACCCGGTGGCGTTCCTGGGATCGGTCACGCGGGAGAAGCTGCAGCAGCTCGCGGCCAATGAGGAGCTCGTCGCCCGCATCCAGGAACTCGGCGCCGACCTCGAGAGCTACCTGACCGAGCCGCGCTGGTACCAGTCGCTCGGTGCGGACGCTCCCCGCTCCATCGCCTACTTCTCCCCCGAATACGGCATCAGCGCGGTGCTGCCCCAGTACTCCGGCGGCCTCGGCATCCTCGCCGGCGACCACCTCAAGGCGGCCTCCGACCTCGGGGTGCCCCTGGTCGGCGTCGGCCTGCTCTACCAGGCCGGCTACTTCATGCAGTCCCTCTCCCGCGACGCCTGGCAGCAGGAGACCTACCCCGTGCTCGACCCGGACGGGCTTCCCCTCACGATGTTGCGTGAGGAGGACGGCACGCCGGCCAGGGTTGTCCTTCCGCTGCCCAACGGGCGCCAGCTGATCGCGCACATCTGGCGCGCCGACGTCGGCCGGGTCCCGCTGCTGCTGCTTGATTCGAACCTGCCCGGCAACGACGAGGCGGCGCGCACGGTCACCGACCGGCTGTACGGCGGCGGCGGGGACCAGCGCCTGCAGCAGGAACTCCTGCTCGGCATGGGCGGCGTCAAGGCGCTGCGCATCTTCCAGCGCCTCACCGGCGCACCGGCGCCCGAGGTGTTCCACACCAACGAGGGCCACGCCGGTTTCCTCGGGATCGAACGGATCCGCGAACTGATGGATCCGGCCAGCGAGTCGCCGATGAGCTGGGAGGAGGCGCTCACCGCGGGCCGGGCCTCCACCGTGTTCACCACCCACACCCCGGTGCCTGCAGGCATCGACCGCTTCGAGCGCGCCCAGATCGAGCACTTCTTCAACGCGGGCCTGGCGCCGTCCGTCCCGACCGACAAGGTCCTCGCCCTCGGAGCGGAGAACTACGGGGGCGGCGACCCGACGAAGTTCAATATGGCCGTCATGGGCCTGCGCCTGGCGCAGCGGGCCAACGGCGTCTCGAAACTCCACGGCGAGGTCTCCCGCGGCATGTTCTCCGGACTGTGGCCGGGGTTCGACACCCATGAGGTGCCCATCACGTCGGTGACCAACGGTGTCCACGTGCCCTCATGGGTCGACCCGCAGATCGCCGACTTCGCCCGCGAGAACTTCGGCGCCGATTCCGTCCTCGACCCGCAGTGGGCGCGCGTGTACGACGTCGCCGACGAGAAGATCTGGGACCTGCGGCGGAACATGCGCTCCAACCTCGTCCACGACGTGCGGGGCCGCCTGCGCTCCTCCTGGAAGAAGCGCGGCGCCGCCGACGCTGAGCTGGCCTGGACCGATACGGTGCTCGACCCCGACGTCCTGACCATCGGATTCGCGCGCCGCGTCCCCACCTACAAGCGCCTGACCCTCATGCTGCGCGATCCCGCGCGCCTCAAGGCGCTCCTGCTGCACCCGGAGCACCCGATCCAGCTCGTCGTCGCGGGCAAGTCGCACCCGGCGGACGAGCAGGGCAAGCGCATGATCCAGGACATGGTGCGCTTCACCGATGATCCGGAGGTGCGCCACCGCATCGTGTTCCTGCCCAACTACGACATCGCGATGGCACGCATCCTGTTCCCGGGCTGCGATGTCTGGCTCAACAACCCGCTGCGGCCGCTGGAGGCGTGCGGCACCTCGGGCATGAAGGCGGCGATCAACGGCGGGCTGAACCTCTCGGTGCTCGACGGGTGGTGGGACGAGATGTACGACGGCGACAACGGGTGGTCCATCCCCACGGCGAACAACGGGGCCTCCTCGGAGGAGCGCGACGACATCGAAGCGGCGGCGCTGTACGACCTCCTCGAGAACCAGGTCGCACCGCGGTTCTACGGCTCGGTTACGGCCGCCGCGGCCGGATCGGCCGGCCCGTCGGAGCCTTCGCACGACGGCATCCCGCACCAGTGGATCGCCATGATCAAGCACACGATGGCGACCCTCGGCCCGGCCGTCTCGGCCGAGCGCATGATTCAGGACTATGTCGGCCACCTGTACCAGCCGGCCTGGCGGGCCGGGCGGGACGCCTCCCAGGAGCACTACGCCCTGGCCCGGCGCACCGCGGCGTGGCGCACCCGGATCCAGGGCGGCTGGGCCGCCGTCCAGGTGGAGCACGTCGATTCGCTCGGCGTGAGCGAGGACCCCCAGATCGGTGACTCGCTCACCGTCAACGCCTACGTGGCCCTCGGCAACCTCGACCCCTCGGATGTCACCGTCGAGGTCGCATACGGCAGGGCCGCCGGTGACGACGAGCTCAGCGATGTGAGCCTGGCCGAACTGCGGGTCGCCGAGAACCTGGGCAGCGGACGGTACCTCTTCACGGGGGACACCCGGATCGAGCACTCCGGTTCATTCGGCTACACCGTCCGGGTGCTTCCGCGGCATGCCACCCTTGCCTCCAGCGCGGAACTGGGGCTCGTCGTCAACGCCTGAGGACTGCCGGGCTCCGCCCTCCGGCGGGGCCCGTGGGCGTAATGAACCGGATTTTGGGACGGATCGGAACCGTGGAGCCGCACGGGGAGTAGCTTGTGGGCATGGGCACTCACCGCACCCCAGCCAGGATCCGTTTGACAGTGCTTGCCACCCTCACGGTGGTGCTCGCCGCCGCTCCCGTCGGAGGGCCGGCGACGGCGGCGCCGGAGGCTCCGGTCGATTACGTGGCCATCGGTGATTCCTATGCCTCGGGGTTCGGCGCCGGTTCCTATACCGAATGTGGCCGCTCCCCGCTGGGCCTTCCCGGCCTCCTCGATGCCACGAGCCGGGTCGAACTCACCGCGGACGCGACCTGCGCGGGCGCGACCGCGGCCGTGGTGCCCGGCGGGGCGGTCGATGTGCCCGAACAGATCGCCGGGCTGACGGCCGAGGACAGCCTCGACGCCGGAACCGATCTTGTGACCCTGTCCGTCGGCGGGAACGACGCCGGCTTCGGCGTCGTCGCCGGCCTCTGTGCCACCGAGCCGCTGGAGGCGTGCCGGCGGGCGATCCAGAGGAGCCGGGAGGACGCGGAAACGACCGTCGCGTCGAGCCTGGACGCCGTCTATGCCCAGCTCGGGGCCGCCGCCCCCAACGCGAACGTGGTCGTGACCGGTTACCCCCACCTGTTTTCGCCCGGGTTTTCCGGCCCGGCGCCGTTTCCCGCTGAGGCGCAGCTCCTGTTCAATGACGCCACGGACGTCCTGAACCGCGTCATCGAATCGAGGGCCACCGCCGCAGGGTTCACCTACGTCGACGTGGTCGACGAATTCGCCGGGCATGGCGTTGGATCACCCGACCCGTGGATCACCTTCACCGGGTCCGCGGCCCCGGACGACCTGCACCCCACTGCGGCCGGCTACCGGGAGGGTTACTTCCGCGCCGTGCGCTGCGAGGCCAACCTCGCTCGGCTGCGGAAGTAGCACGGCCGCTGGCGGGGCGCAGCCGGCGGGATACACCCGCCCCGGTCCCGACCTGCGCTTCCGACAGCAGGAGCGACCCGAACGCCCTTGGACTCCCGGCCGTCCGGTGGAACCCGCCTACTTCCGGCAGAAATAGACGGCCACCGAATTGGCCGCCAGGAAGTCCGACTCCCCCAGGGAGATCCGGGCCCCGGACCGGCGCATCGTGGGATCGGCCGAGTCGAACAGGAGTTCCATCGTCGCCGCCTTCGCGTGCGACAGGCCCTGGCCCTGCAGGATCCAGGCGGCCGGCAGGTGGATCTTCCGGTCAGTGATCGAGCCGTTGACCGCGATGAGGGCTCCGGCCTGCCCGTCCGGATCGGCCAGCATGAGCTGCACGACGCGGGTGGTCGGGTCGTCCCAATCGGCGGAGGTCATGGGCAGGCCCGAGCCGTTGAACCACAGCAGCGCCGAACTGGCGGCCCGGCCGGGGAAAGCCGGGGGCTGACCGGCGAGGAACCGCCGGCGGATGCCCAGCAGCGTACGGGTCGCGGCGAGCATCCGCTCCGACGCGGCGTCCCGGTGCCAGGAGACCCAGGCGAGCTCGTTGTCCTGGCAGTAGGCGTTGTTGTTCCCACGCTGGGTCCGCCCGAGCTCGTCGCCGGCGGTGAGCATCGGAACCCCGACCGACATCAGCAGGGTGGCCATCAGGTTCCGGGCCGTCCGCTCCCGGGCGGCGATGATCGCGGCGTCCTCGGAGGGGCCTTCGGCGCCGTGGTTGTAGCTGCGGTTGTCGTTCGAGCCGTCCCGGTTCTCCTCCCCGTTGGCCTCGTTGTGCTTCCGGTCGAACGAGGTGAGGTCCGCGAGGGTGAAGCCGTCGTGGGCGGTGACGAAGTTGATCGAGGCGAGCGGCGTCCGGCCCGAGCGGGCGAACACCTCCTGCGATCCGGCCAGGGCGTCGGCGAGGCGCGCCGGGGTGCCTGCCTGCCTGCAGGCCCGCAGCGAGGCCTGGTCGCGCAGCCAGAAGTCCCGGGCGGTATCGCGGAAGCGGTCGTTCCAGTCCGCCCAGCCCTGGGGGAAGTTTCCGGTCTGCCAGCCGCCCATGCCCACGTCCCACGGTTCGGCGATGAGCTTCGTGCCCCGCAGCGCACTCGATGCCCCAACGGCGACGAGGAACGGGTGCCGCGGGGTGTAGGTGTTGGTTTCGTCCCGGCCCAGGGTCACGGCGAGGTCGAACCGGAAGCCGTCGATCTTGAACTCCTCGACCCAGTACCGCAGGGAGTCCAGCGCGAACTCGATGACCTTCGGCTGCGAGAAGTCCAGCGTATTGCCGACTCCGGTGGTGTCGAGATAGCGGCCCGTGCCGTCGTGCCGGTAATAGTCGGTGTCGCTTAGGCCGCGCCAGCAGAGGGCGGGTTGCTCCTTGCCCCCCTCGGCGGTGTGGTTGTAGACGACGTCGAGGATCACTTCGAGGCCGGCCTCATGGAGCGCCTTGACCATCGACTTGACCTCGGCGAGGACCGCCGCCGGGCCGGCGGCCTGCGCCGCCGCCGTGGCATAGGCGGCGTGCGGAGCGAAGAACCCGAGGGTGTTGTAGCCCCAGTAGTTGGAGAGGCCGAGGGTCCGGAGGTGCGCTTCATCGATCGAGAAATGCACGGGGAGCAGTTCGACGGCGGTCACGCCCAGCTCGAGGAGGTACCCGATCATCACGGGGTGGGCCAGCCCGGCGTAGGTCCCGCGGAGCTCTTCGGGGATCCCGGGGTGCAGCTTCGTCAGTCCCTTGACGTGCGCCTCGTAGATGACCGTGTCGCGCCAGGGCGTGCGCGGCCGGGCGGAGGAACCCCAGTCGAAGGATTCCTCGACGAAGACCGACCAGTACACCGGGTCCGCACCGGTGCCGCCGGCCTCCTGGACCTCGATGGCCCGCGCGTACGGGTCGAGCAGCAGCTGTCCCGGCCCTGCGGGCAGGGCCTTGCCGGTCGGCCAGAAACCGTAGCGCGCACCGGCGGGCATCGGACCCACCACCCCGTGGTGGACGCCGCCGTCGAGCCCCGACAGCGTCTCGAAGGCCCACCGGCCGTCCTCCCGCTGGAAATGCACGTCGATCGAGGGGATCGACGGCGCCCATACCGCGGCATTGGCGTGGAGGTCGTCGGAGAAACGGCCCTTGAGCCGGTGGACTCCCTGCGGGAATTCACTGGAGGAGACTGGAACCTGCTCGACGATGCTCATGGCGGGACGGGATCGGCGCTCTCAGGCGGAGCGCTGGCGGGAGATTTCGTAGAGGCTGATTCCCACCGCCATCGACGCGTTGAGGGATTCCATTGCCGAGTCGATGGGGATGGAGACGATCTGATCGCAGTTCTCCCGCACGAGCCGTGAGAGCCCCTTGCCCTCGGAGCCCACCACGAGGCATACCGGGTCCGTCCCGAGGGTCAGTTCCGGCAGGGAGATGTCGCCGTCGCCGTCGAGTCCGAGCACGAAGATGCCGCTGTCCTTGAACGACTTCAGCGCCGAGTTGAGGTTGCCCACCCGGGCGACGGGTACGCGCACGGCGGCTCCCGCACTGGTCTTCCATGCCGAGGCTGTGACTCCGACCGAGCGGCGCTCGGGAACGATGACGCCGTGGGCGCTGAACGCGGAGGCGGACCGGATGATCGCGCCGAGGTTGCGCGGGTCGGTGATCCCGTCAAGTGCGATGAACAGGGGCGCGTTGGCAATGTGGCCGCGCCGGAATTTCTCCATCGTGTCGGCGACCAGGTCAAGCGCATCGGCGTAGTCGTAGGGCGGGATCTGCAGCATCAGGCCCTGGTGCACTGCCCCTTCGGTCATCCGGTCGAGCTCCGGCTTGCCGGTTTCCATCACCGGGACACCGCGTTCGGTGGCGAGCTTGAGCGCCTCCCGGACGCGGTCGTCCATCTCGACGCGGATGGCGACGTGGAGTGCCTTGGCCGGGATGCCGGCGCGGAGCGCCTCCACGACGGAGTTGCGGCCCGTCACGATCTCCTCGGTGGCCTTGCCCTTCCGGCCCGAACCGGGGTTCTTGCCGCCGGCGCGCTTGGCGGCGGAGCGCTCGGCGAGCTCCTTGTTCTTGTAGGCCTTGTGGTACGGGCGGTCCTCCGCCTTCGGGGTGGGACCCTTGCCTTCGAGGGACTTGCGTCCGTGGCCGCCGGTGCCGATGGTGGGGCCCTTTTTCAACTTGCGCACCGCGCCTGGACGTCCGTGACTGGCCATGGGGAAACACCTTTATATAGAGGAAAAGTCTCCTCCAGTTTACGCGGACGGCGCGCGCAGGTGGTGCCGGCCGGAAACGGTCCCGTTCAGCGGGCCGCGAGGCTCCATTCCGCCCCGTCCGCGGAGTCTTCGACGATAACGCCGGCACCGGCCAGGGCATCCCGGATGGCGTCGGCGCGGGCCCAGTCCTTCGCGGCGCGTGCGGCCGCGCGCTCGCCCAACTGGTACCGGACCAGCGCGTCGAGGGCGGCGGCCTGCTCCCCGTCGCCCGTGCCTGCCGTGTCGGTTGCGTCGTCGAGCCCGAGGACGCTGACCATCGCCGCGACGGCCGCGTGGGCGACGCGGGCCCCCTCGGGGTCGCCGGCCGCCAGGGCCGTGTTGCCGGCCCGCACCGTCTCGTGCAGGACGGCGAGTGCCTGCGGGATGTTCAGGTCGTCGTCCATTGCGGTGCCGAAGGCCTCCGGCAGGTCCGCCGGCGCGCCGGTGGCCGGACCGAAGCGGGCCGAGGCCTTGGCCAGGAACCCGTCGATGCGGTCGACGGCGGCCGCTGCCTCGTCAAGCGAGGACGGGCGGTAATCGAGCACCGAGCGGTAATGGGCCTGCCCGAGGTAGTAGCGCACCACGCGGGGCCGGGCGAGGGTGAGCATGTCCTCGGGGCTGACGGTGTTGCCGATCGATTTCGACATTTTTTCGCCCTCGAAGGTGACGAGGCCGTTGTGCATCCAGAACTGCGCGTAGCCGCGCCCGGCGGCGCGCGCCTGGGCGAGCTCGTTCTCGTGGTGCGGGAAGCGCAGGTCGAGGCCACCGCCGTGGATGTCAAACTGCTCACCGAGGTATTTGTTGGTCATCGCGCAGCACTCGGTGTGCCAGCCGGGACGCCCGGGACCCCACGGGCTGGGCCAGCCCGCCGACGGCGCGTCGGTGGGCTTGGAACCCTTCCAGAGGGCGAAGTCACGGGGGTCGCGTTTGCCGCGCGGGTCGGCGTCGGTGGCGGCCTGCATGTCGTCGATCGACTGGTGGGTCAGGGAGCCGTATTCCGGCCAGGACCGGACGTCGAAGTACACGTCGCCGGAGCCGTCCGGGGCCGGGTAGGCGTACCCGGTGTCGATGAGCTTCTGGATGAGGGACTGCATCTCCGGGATGTGGCCGGTGGCCCGCGGCTCGTAGGTGGGGCGGCGCACCCCGAGGGTGTCGTAGGCCCGGTTGAACTCAAGCTCGAAGCGGTAGGCGAGAGCCCACCACTCCTCGTTCCGCTTGCCGCCGGGCGGTTCCTCGTCCCCGAAGGAGGCCTTGGACTTCTCGAGGATCTTGTCGTCGATATCGGTGACGTTCCGGACGGAGGTCACGCGGAACCCGCGGGCCTCAAGCCACCGGGTCAGCTGGTCGAAGACGATCGCCGACCGGACATGGCCCACGTGCGGCATTCCCTGGACCGTCGCGCCGCAGTAGTAAAGGCTGACGGCTCCCGGGGTCAGGGGGACGAAGTCCCGCACCTCGGCGGTGGCGGTGTCATAGAATTTCAGGCTCACCGCTCCAGATTAGCCGAACGTCCACCGCACGCCGGGCTGTTACCCGGCGGAGATGACGACGGCGGTCGCGAGGGCGGCGATGCCCTCGCCACGCCCGGTGAGGCCGAGGCCGTCGGTCGTTGTCGCCGAGACGCTC
Source organism: Arthrobacter melezitosi (assembly GCF_054511055.1). Taxonomy (NCBI): domain Bacteria; kingdom Bacillati; phylum Actinomycetota; class Actinomycetes; order Micrococcales; family Micrococcaceae; genus Arthrobacter; species Arthrobacter melezitosi. The sequence continues at coordinate 217,296 of NZ_JBTNDJ010000005.1, read as the reverse complement.
ACCGGTGCTCCCGCCGCCTCGGAGAGGACGGCTTCGGCCTCGCTGCGCCGTGCGGCGAACCGCGGGCGGTTGCCGATGAGCTGGACCGCGATGTTCCCGATCCGGAAACCGGCGTCCCGGACGATCGCCGCCGCTTCGGCGAGCAGCGCCGCGCCCGACGCGCCCGCGAGCTCCGGGCGGTCGGTGCCGAAATGGGTGCCGAGGTCGCCCAGGCCCGCGGCGGAGAAGAGGGCGTCGGCGGCGGCATGGGCGACGACGTCGCCGTCGGAGTGCCCCGCCAGTCCGCGCTCGCCCTCCCAGTGGAGGCCGGCAAGCCACAGGGGGGCCGGCGCATCCTCGGGAGCATAGGCGTGGATGTCGGTGCCGATCCCGGTCCGGGGAATCGGAGCGGTAGGGGCGCTTTCGGTCATGGGTGCTTCCTCGGGGCTTGGAGTCCGGGTTTCGGGCGTGCCGGTGTCCCGGACGAGCGTTTCGGCGAGCGTCAGGTCAAGCGGCGTGGTGACCTTGAAGGCGGCCGGGTCGCCCTCAACGGTGACGACCGGGGCGCCCGTGGCCTCCACGAGCATCGCGTCGTCGGTGATCAGCGGGTCCCCGGCGCCGCCGCCGGCGTGCGCGACCCTCAGCAGGGGCGAGGTGAAGCCCTGCGGCGTCTGGACGGCGCGCAGGCCGCTCCGGTCGGGCGTGCCTGTCACCCGCCCGTCGCGCACGGCCTTGACGGTGTCGGCCAGCGGGAGGACCGGGATGACCGCACCGGCCCCGGCCGCGAGGCCGGAGACCACGCGCACGAAGACCTCCGGCGGCGTCAGGGCACGGGCGGCGTCATGGACGAGGATGAACGGCGCATCGGTGGACAGCGCGGCGATGCCTGCCCGGACTGAGCCGGCCCGGCTGGTTCCGCCGGCCACCGCCCGCACCGGGACGGCCCCGGAGAGGCGTTCCGCAACGGCGCGCAGGGTGTCGTCCCCCTCGGGGATCACGACGGCGACCTCGGCGGCGACACCCGAGGCGAGCACGGAGCGCAGGGAGCGTTCAAGCAGGGTGAGTCCACCGCAGAGCACGCGGGCCTTGGGGATCCCGTGGCCGAGCCGCTGGCCCGAGCCCGCTGCGACGACCACCACGCCCGCCAGGCCGGCGGTGGGGGTGTCGGCTGACCGGGGCGCTGTCGAAGGAGGTGTTGGGCTGGAGGGCACTAAGTCACCCTACGGCAGCCGGACGCAAAAGAAGGACCCCCCGGAGGGAGCCCTTCTCTCATGTTCTGCGGCTATCTGCGGACCTGCAGCCTAGGAGGCGAGGACCTCGTCGAGAACGCTTGCGGCCTTCTCTTCGTCGGTCTTCTCCGCCAGGGCGAGCTCGGAAATCAGGATCTGCCGCGCCTTGGCGAGCATCCGCTTCTCTCCGGCCGACAACCCGCGGTCGTGATCCCGGCGCCACAGGTCGCGCACGACCTCCGCCACCTTGATGACGTCGCCGGAGGCAAGCTTCTCGAGGTTCGCCTTGTAACGGCGCGACCAGTTGGTCGGCTCCTCGGTGAACTCGGCACGCAGTACGTCGAAGACGTGCTCCAGGCCTTCCTTGCCCACCACATCACGAACCCCGACAAGGTCGACGTTTTCCGCTGGTACTTCGATCGTCAGATCACCCTGTGCCACCTTGAGCTTGAGATACATCTTCTCTTCGCCCTTGATGACGCGCATCTTGATCTCCTCGATCTTCGCTGCGCCGTGGTGAGGGTAAACAACTGTTTCGCCAACCTCAAAAACCATGTGGACTTTCCCCTTTCCCGCCAATCAGTTTATCACGGCGGCGACACGCCGACGGCGCGTTTTCGCAGGTCAGCGGGCACCGGCAGGTCCGCTTGGCTATCATTCTCCTCTTGACGCAGCGGCGAATCGATGATCGGCCCTTGTCATGCCCGGTGAAACGGACTCACACGAATGACCCCTTGCGATAGTGTGTTTCCTAGTTTCACCACCCACCCCACCCGGCGCCGCGCCGGAAGACCCCAGGAGTTTGAGCTGTGAGAATCGCACCGAACCACCGAGTGCAGCAGGCCGCCGTGGCCGGCGTCGTACTGGCCATGCTCGGGATCACCGGCTGCAGCGTGATCAACGAACAGTCGACCACCCGCGAGTACGCGGCATCAGATGGCATCGTGGAGAACCTGGGCCCGGTGGAGCTGCGTAACATTCTGATCGTCTCAACCGACGAAGGCACGCCCGGAACCCTCCTCGGCACGGTGTTCAACTCGAGCGACCAGCCGGTGCAGGTCACCATCCAGGGCGAGAACGAGATGGCCGAGATCACCGTCGAAGCCGACGGGAAGTACGTCTTCGAGGAGGAGGTCGCCGACGACGGAACCCTCCAGGGCATCAGCGACATCCCCGGGTCCCTCGTCGACCTGGACTTCACTGTCGAGTCCGAGACCGCAACCTACGGCGTGCCGGTGGTCGATGGAACCCTGGCCGAATACCGCGAGTTCGTCCCGGGCGGCTACACCCCGGAGCCGAGCGAGCCGGCGGCGACCGAAGAAGCCCACGGGGGCGAATAACCTTTCCGGGCGGAGGCCGGGGCCTGTTGGTCCCGGCCTCCGTCGTGTCCGGCCCGGGTCGTCAGCGGCCCCGGCTCAGGGCTCAGGGCTCAAACTTGTAGCCCAGCCCGCGCACGGTGATCAGGTGCCGCGGCGCCGAGGAGTCCGGTTCGATCTTTCCCCGAAGGCGCTTGATGTGGACATCGAGGGTCTTCGTGTCGCCGACATAGTCGGCGCCCCACACCCGGTCGATCAGCTGGCCCCGGGTCAGGACCCTGCCGGAATTGCGCAGGAGCATCTCCAGCAGTTCGAACTCCTTCAGCGGCAGCGCCACCCGGGTACCCTCCACGCTCACCACGTGCCGTTCGACGTCCATGCGGACCGGACCGGCCGACACAGTGCTGGAGACGAGCTCCTCCGGTTCCCCCTGCCGGCGCAGGACCGCCCGCACCCGGGCGACGAGTTCCCGGGAGGAGTAGGGCTTGGTGACGTAGTCGTCGGCGCCGAGCTCCAGGCCCACCACCTTGTCGATCTCCGCGTCCTTCGCGGTCAGCATGATCACCGGGACGCTCGAGCGCTGCCGGAGCTGGCGGCACACCTCCGTCCCGGAAAGTCCGGGCAGCTGGAGGTCCAGCAGCACGAGGTCCGCTCCGGCCCGGTCGAATTCGGTGACGGCGTCGAGCCCGTTGTCGACGACGACCACCTCGAAGCCTTCCTTCCCCAACAGGTACGACAGCGGGTCGCTGAAGGACTCCTCGTCCTCGACAATCAAGATCCGGGTCAAGCGCTCACTCCCTGCTCCTGGGCGCTGGTTCCGCCCTTTTTCTCTGGGTTCTCTTCGGGCTTGGTCCCGGGCTGCGCCGCAGGCAGGGCGGCCGCGCCCCGGGTGTCCTCGGTCGCTTCCATTTCCGGAAGCCGGACGGTGAAGGTGCTGCCCTGGCCTGCCATCGACCAGACGGTCACCTCGCCGCCGTGGTTTGAGACAACGTGCTTGACGATGCTCAGGCCAAGGCCCGTGCCGCCGGTCGACCGCGAGCGGGCCGCATCGATGCGGTAGAACCGCTCGAAGATGCGTTCCTGCTCCTCGGCGGTGATGCCGGCGCCCTGGTCGGTGACCGAGACCTCGGCCAGCCCGTCGCGGGAGCGCAGCCCGATGCCGACCCGGGTTCCCTCCGGCGAATAGCGGATGGCGTTGTCGATGAGGTTGCGGAACGCGGTCATCAACTGGTCGGGGTCGCCGAAGACCGGCTCCTCGACGGTGCCGCGGACCACGATGTCGATGGCGTTGCTCTCGGCCGGCAGCCGGTTCCGGTCGACGGCCTCCTGGATGACGGTGTTGAGGTTCACGGGCTTGCCCCTGCGCACGATGTCGGCGCCCTGCAGCCGCGAGAGTTCGATGATGTCCTGGACCAGGGCGGAGAGCCGCCCCGATTCCTTGTGCATCCGCTGGGCGAACCGGCGCACCGCCACCTCATCCTCGGCGGCGTCGTCGATGGCCTCGGCCAGCAGGGAGATCGCCCCAACGGGGGTCTTCAGCTCGTGCGAGACGTTGGCGACGAAGTCGTTGCGGATCTCCTCGGTGCGGGTGATCTCGGTCCGGTCGTCGGCGAGGATGAGGATGTACTCGGCGCCGAGCGAAGCGACGCGCACCTGCAGGATGATCGTGCCCTTGCCAAGGGGTCCGCGCGGCAGTTCCAGCAGTTCCTGCTCGATGACGCCGTCGCGGCGGACGCGTGCGGTCAGGTTGAGCAACTCCTCATGGACGACGGTGTGCCCGCGGACCAGCCCGAAGGCGTAGGCCGCGGGGCTGGCACGGACGACGCCGTCGATCGCGTCGACGATCACATAGGCGCGTCCGATGATCGAGAGCACCTCCGCCGCACCCTCGGGAAGGGTCGGCTCATCATCGAACAGCAGCTGGCTGCGCTGGGCCTCGCTGGCCCGGTAGGCCAGCATGCCGAACACACCAAGGGCGAGGCCGACGAGCCCGGTGACCAGGCTGAACAGTACGGGGTCCACGGTCATAGCTTATGCGCTGGAATCCCGGGCGGACCCGCATCCGGTGGCAATAGGTCAGTGGTTCAACTAACGTTCACCTAAAGCTGCGGGAACGTTCACGGGGGGCTGAAAAGCTGGCCCGCGGACCTGTTGCCGCAGGTGAGTAGAAACTTCCAACGGAAAGGACGCCCACGTGCGTAAGGTTTTTCAGGCCGAACTCCACCAGATTGGCGAGGAACTGATTGAGATCTCGCAGCTGGTGTCGGAGGCCATCCAAAAAGCCAACAGCGCTTTCCAGGGTGCCGACACCGAGCTTGCCCAGGAAGTGATCGCGGCCGATGCCCGCATCGATTTCCTGCAGAACTCCCTCGACGAGCGCGCCATCGACATCCTCGCGCTGCAGGGGCCGGTCGCCAGCGACCTGCGAATGATCGTCGGCGCGCTGCGCATGAGCGCGTCGCTTGAGCGGATGGGCGACCTCGCCCGCCACGTGGCCCAGCTGGCGCGCCTGCGCTACCCGGCGCACGTCATCCCCGAGAAGATCCGCCCCACGTTCGATGAGCTGGCCGTCCTGGACATCCAGATCGCGGCCAAGGTCACCGAGCTGCTCGAGACGAGGAACCTCGAGCTCAGCAACGAGATCAACGCCGCGAACGCACGGGTCAACGAACTTCACGCGGGGGTCTTCAAGGCCGTCGCGGCCGCGGACTGGAACGAGACGGCGCCGACCACCGTCGACGTCACCCTCGCAAGCCGGTACTTCGAGCGCTTCGCCGACCACGGCGTCTCGGTGGCCCGGAAGGTCACCTACCTCGTCACCGGCGAGTGGCAGCCCAGCGCCCCGCTGAACTAAAACCGGGCGGGGTGCCCCGCTCTCCCGGCGCACAGACGACGACGGCGGCTTCCGAAGGGAAGCCGCCGTCGCGTTTAACGGGTGGTGCGTGGTGCCTTAGTGCTTGCCCTGGTTGGCCACGGCCTGGATCGACGCGGCGGCGGCCTCGGCGTCGAGGTAGGTGCCACCGGCCTTGATCGGAGTCAGGTTCTCGTCGAGTTCGTACACCAGCGGGATGCCCGTGGGGATGTTCAGGGCGGCGATGTCCTTGTCGCTGATCCCGTCGAGGTGCTTCACGAGGGCGCGCAGCGAGTTGCCGTGGGCGGCGACGAGCACCGTCTTGCCGGCCAGCAGGTCCTTGCTGATGTCCGACTCCCAGTACGGCAGGAACCGGTCGAGGACATCCTTGAGGCACTCGGTGCGGGGCAGGTCCGCACCCAGGTCCGCGTACCGCGGATCGTTGCTCTGGGAGTACTCGCTGGAGTCCTCAAGGGGCGGCGGCGGGGTGTCGTAGGAACGGCGCCAGAGCATGAACTGCTCCTCACCGAATTCGGCGAGGGTCTGGGCCTTGTCCTTGCCCTGCAGCGCGCCGTAGTGGCGTTCGTTGAGGCGCCAGTTGCGCTTGACGTCGATCCAGGTGCGGTCGGCGGCCTCGAGCGCGAGGTTGGCCGTGATGATGGCGCGCTTCTGCCGGGAGGTGTAGACGACGTCGGGCAGGAGGCCCGCCTCGACGAGGAGATCGCCGCCGCGGATCGCTTCCTGCCGGCCCTTTTCCGTCAGCGCCACGTCGACCCAGCCGGTGAAGAGGTTCTTTTCGTTCCACTCGCTCTGTCCGTGGCGCAGCAGAATCAGTTTGTGAGAAGTCATGGTCCCTAGTCTGCCGTATCCCGGGCCCGCGGGCATCCGGGCCCGACGGGTGCCAGTACCCTTGGACGGTGCACTCTCACCGCCGCGCCGGAAAGCCCGTGGGCAGCATCACACGCGGAACGACGAATCCGAACCGGTTGCGCCGGGTCGACCGCTGGTTGGCCGGGCCGCAGGCGTGGCGCCTGCGCCGCGCCGAAGATCCCCTCGTCGTCGACCTCGGCTACGGCGCCGCCCCGGTCACCGCCGTCGAACTGTTCGGCCGGCTCCGCCGCGTGCGCCCCGACACCGAACTGATCGGCATCGAAATCGACCCGGCCCGGGTGGAGGCGGCGCGTCCGCTGGAGAGCGGCGGCCTAAGCTTCCGCCAGGGCGGCTTCGAGCTGCCGGTCCCGGGACGCCGCCCGGTCCTGGTGCGTGCCTTCAATGTGCTGCGCCAGTATGACGAGGGCGAGTATCGAGCACACTGGGACACCGTGCGGTCCCGGCTTTCGGAGGACGGGCTGTTCATCGATGGGACGTGCGATGAGATCGGCCGGCGCTCAACCTGGGTTGCGGTCGACCGGGACGGCCCGGTGTCGCTGAGCATCTCGATGCGCTTCGGGGCCTTCGGCCTTCCCTCGGATGTGGCCGAGCGCCTGCCGAAGGCCCTGATCCACCGCAATATCCCGGGCGAGAACGTCCACCGGTTCCTGCTGGCGATGGACCGGGCCTGGCTGGACGCCGCCCCGCTGGCCGCCTTCGGGGCCCGCCAGCGGTGGACGGCGATGTGCACGGCGCTGGCCGAAGCTGGGTGGCCGCTGCTGGATGCGCCGTCGCGCTGGCGCCTGGGCGAGGTGACGGTGGCCTGGAGGGCTGTCGAGCCGGCCGCCCAGGGCTGAGCGGCGCCGGGAGGGGCCTACCAGGGGCCGTACGGGCCCTGGTTGCCGCGGCCGCGGATCTCGCTGACGGCCGGCTTCACGTCGGCGAGGTAGACGCAGGCGGCGACCACGGCGACCAGCTTGAACAGGCCGAAGCCGGGGCTGAGCGCGCTGAAGATGCCCACGAGGACGGCGCCACCGGTGATGGCCATCCAGAAGCCCTTGGTCCGCTTGAGGGTCGCCTCGAAGGACGCCGCCGGGCGGCGCACACAGTCGGCGAAGGCCCATAGCTCGAGCCCCAGCGCAACGTAGCCAAGAACGAGGTACAGGTAGAACTCGAAAGCCAGGATGATACCCACGGGGTTAGCTTAGCCGCTGGGATGCCGAGAGCGCTTTTTCGAGGTCCTCCCACAGGTCCTCGACATTCTCGATGCCCACCGACAGCCGCACGAGGGACGCCGGGACGGTGGCCGGCTCCCCCGGCTGGCGGCGGCGCCGCTCGATGAGGGACTCGACCCCGCCGAGCGAGGTGGCCGGCAGCCACAGGCGCACCGTCTCAACCAGCGCGTCGGCGGCCTCGGCTCCCCCGGCCGGTTCGATGCAGACGATCGCACCGAAGCCGTCCAGCTGTGCCTTGGCCCGCTCGTGCCCGGGATCCTGCGGCAGGCCCGGGAAGCGGACGCGCTCCACCGCCGGGTGGCCGGCCAGGCGCGCCGCAAGTTCGGCGGCGTTGGCCTGCGCCCGTTCCATCCGCACCGAGAGCGTGCGCAGGCCCCGCAGCGCCAGCCACACCTCGAACGGGCCGGCGACGGCGCCGTGCAGCGTCCGGTGGGCCAGCAGCCGGTCCCGCAGGGCGGGATCCGAGGTGGCGAGGGCCCCCAGGACGACGTCGGAGTGGCCAGAGAGGTACTTGGTCACCGAGTGCAGCACGACGTCGGTCCCGGTTTCGAGGGGCCGGGAGAGCAGCGGGGTGTTGAAGGTGTTGTCGGTGACAACCAGCGCCCCGGCCGCCCGGGCGGCACGGGCCAGGCGGGCGGTCTCGGCCACCTCGAGCATCGGGTTGGTGGGGCTTTCGAGCCACAGCATCGCGGTCCCGGCCGGCCCATCCAGCGTGTCGATCTCGCGCAGGACGGCGTCGGTGTCGGCGATGTCGACGGTGCGCAGGGAGAACCTGCCGCGGGCGGCCTCGGCGGCGGCGAGGCTGACCGAACCGGCGTAGGCGTGGCGGGGCATGATGACCGTGCCCCCGGTCGGCAGGAGGGAGAGGGCCGCGGCGGCGGCGCCGAGCCCGGAGCTGAACACGAGCGCCGGAAGGGCGGCGCCCTCGAGCCTGCCGAGGGCCTCCTCGAAGGGATCCCAGCTCGGGTTGGACATGCGTCCGTAGATCCGGTCCCCCGGCTCCGGGGCGCGGGTTTCATGGAAGGTCGTCGACAGCACCAGCGGCGGGTTGGCCGGGGAGTCATGCTCCCGCACGGGCCTGCCCGCCGAGACGACGACTGTATCGGGAGCCAGGTGGGGGTCGGAAGTAGCCATGGGGAAAGGGTAGCCCGGAGGTTTGTCCCCGCCGCACCACGGCGTCGGGCAAGTGGGGGCGGCACTCGGTAGGCTGGACGTGTGACCTCGTCGAATCCGCATCCGCTGCCCGGGCTTTTCGTTGCATTCGAGGGCGGCGACGGCGCGGGCAAGTCGACCCAGGTGGGTGCGCTGTGCCGGGCGCTCGAGGCCGACGGCGTGCCCGTGGTGCGCACCCGCGAGCCCGGCGGAACCCCGGTCGGCGAGAAGCTGCGCGCCCTGGTGCTCGAACACGGGCAGGGTGAGATCGACGCCCGCACCGAGGCGCTGCTCTTCGCCGCCTCGCGCGCGGCCCACGTCCAGCAGGTGATCCTGCCCGCCCTGCGCCGCGGCGACGTCGTCGTCTGCGACCGGTACATCGACTCCTCGGTCGCCTATCAGGGCGCCGGGCGCGGGCTGGGTGCCCGGGATGTCGAGGACCTCAACCTGTGGGCGGTCGACGGGCTCCGCCCCGACCTCACGGTGCTGCTCGACGTAGAGCCGGCGGAGGGCCGCAGCCGACGCACCGCAGGCGACGCCGCCGAGGACCGGCTGGAGTCCGAGCCCGATGACTTCCACGCGAGGATCCGCAGCGCCTTCCTGGCGGCCGCCGACAGCGACCCGGCCCGTTACCTGGTGCTCCCCGCCGCCCTGCCCGTCGACGACCTCGCCCGGCGTGTCCTCGCCGCCGTCCGGGAGCGCCGCGCGTGAGCGTCTGGACCGACCTGCGGGGCCAGGAACCCGTCGTCGAGCAGCTGCAGCGGGCCTCCCGATCAGGGGCGCCCACCCACGCCTGGCTGTTTACCGGCCCGCCGGGCTCGGGCCGCTCCAATGCGGCGCGGGCCTTCGCCGCGGCGCTGCTGTGCGACCGGGAGGACCTCGCGGAGCGGGGCTGCGGAACCTGCAAGTCCTGCCGCACCGTGCTCGCCGGCTCGCACGCCGACCTCACCAATGTCACCACGGAGAAGGTCACCATAACGATCGACGAGGCCCGGGAGCTGGTGCGCACGGCCCAGGACAAGCCCTCAACCGGCCGGTGGCGCGTGATCATCGTCGAGGACGCCGACCGGATGCAGGAACGCAGCACCAACGTGCTGCTGAAGGCGATCGAGGAGCCGCCGCCGCGGACCATCTGGCTGTTGTGCGCCCCGAGCCCCGGCGACGTGCTCGTGACGATCCGCTCGCGCTGCCGCAGTGTGAGCCTGCGCCTTCCCCCGGTGCGCGACGTCGCCGACCTGTTGGTCCACCGCGACGGTATCGACCCGGCGACCGCCGAGGCGGCGGCACGGGCGGCCCAAAGCCACATCGGCGTCGCCAAGCGGCTCGCCACCGATGACGGCGCCCGCGAGCGCCGCAACCAGATCGTGCGGCTGCCGTTGACCCTTCGCTCCGTCGCCGGGGCGATGCAGGCCGCGGCCGACCTCGTGAAGCTTGCCGAGGCCGAGGCGCAGAGCTCCTTCGAGCAGCGCGACGCGTCCGAACGCGCCGCCCTGCTCACCGCGCTGGGTGCGCCGGAATCCGGCACGCTTCCCCCCTCGATGCGGAGCCAGGTCAAGCGCCTGGAGGAGGACCAGACACGGCGGGCCAAGCGGTCGAAGAACGATTACTTCGACCGGGCCCTCACGGACCTGATCTCCTTCTACCGGGACGTGCTGATGCTCCAGGTCTCCAGCGGGCGCGACCTCGTCAACGAACCGCTGCGCCCCGAACTCGAGGCCTTCGCGCAGCGGGAGTCGGCGGAGGACACCCTGCGGCGCATCGACGCCATCAACGAGGTGCGCGGGCGCCTCGTCAGCACCAATGTCTCGCCCCTGCTGGCGATCGAGGCGATGGCCGTCGGTCTCCTCTCCCGGAAGGACCTCGCCTCATGACGCCGAAGACCCCGAAGGGCCGCCGCCGGCCGCGCCGCTGGCTGGCATCGGGCGCGGCCGCCGCGGCCCTGCTGCTCTCGGGCTGCACGCTGCTGCCCGGGCCGTCCGACGACAAGGGGCCGGACACCGGGGCTGTGACGGCGGACCCGGACGTGGTCGGCGACGTCCCGGCCGGGCTCGAGCCCTTCTACAGCCAGGAGGTGCAGTGGGAGAAGTGCGAGGGTGACTTCGCCTGCGCGATGGTGAAAGTTCCCCTTGACTACGGCGCCCCGGGGCGCGACACCATCGAGATCGCCGCGATCCGCGCCGACGCCACGGGAGGTCAGCCGCAGGGCACCATCCTGGTCAACCCGGGCGGTCCGGGCGGCTCCGGCTACAACATCGTCCGGGACGCCCTCGACCGGGTGGCCAGCGACCGGCTCCGGGAAGGGTACGACGTCCTTGGTTTCGACCCGCGCGGGGTGAACCGCTCAACCGCTGTCGAGTGCCTGACGGACAAGGAGCGGGACGCCGCCCGGGAGAAGTTCATCCCGGCCGACGCCACCGACGAGGAAGTGCTCGAACTGCTGAGGGCCGACGCCCGGGAGTACGCGGAGCTGTGCGCGGAGCGGAGCGGTGAGCTGCTCGGCTTCGTCGACACGGACAGCGCCGCGCGCGACATGGACATTCTGCGGGCCCTGGTCGGGGATCCGAAACTCAACTTCCTCGGCTTTTCCTATGGAACCCAACTGGGAGCGGCCTATGCCGGGTTGTTCCCCGAGCGCTCCGGCCGCCTGGTGCTGGACGGAGCACTGGACCCGTCGCTGAACAGCGAGCAGCTGACCCTGGGGCAGGCCACCGCCTTCGAGAAGGCCCTGCGGGCCTATGTCGCCGACTGCCAGGCCGGGGACGAGTGCCCGCTGCCGGGGGACGTCGAGGCCGGCGTTGCCACCGTGCAGGACCTGTTCCAGGCGGTCATTGACGAACCCAAGCCGGCGGAGGACGGGCGCCTCGTCACGATCGGCAGTTTCGTGCAGGGCTTCATCCTTCCCCTGTACGACAATGCGGGCTGGCCGGTCCTCACCGACGCCGTGGACGCCGCGCTGCGGGGGGATTACACGGAGATGATGTACCTGGCGGACCTTTCCTTCGAACGGGAGGAGGACGGCTCCTACAGCACCAACGCGACCGACGCTTTTACTGCGGTGAACTGCCTCGACTTCCCGGTGGTTTCGGACCCCGAGCAGATGAGCCGGGACGAATCGGCACTGGTCGCCGCCTCGCCCACCTTCGGCAAGATCCTCTCGTACGGCGGGCTGACCTGCGAGCCGTGGAAGTACGGCCCGGTGGGTAAGCCGGCACCCGCCAGCGCGCCCGGGGCGGATCCGCTCCTGGTGGTCGGCACGACGGGGGATCCCGCCACCCCCTACGAGTGGTCGCTCGCCCTGGCGGAACAGCTCGAGTCGGCCGTCCACGTCACCTGGGAGGGCGAAGGGCATACGGCCTACGGCCGCTCCAACCCCTGCATCGCGGACATCGTCGACTCCTACTTCGTCGAGGGCACTGTGCCCAAGGACGGGGTGCGCTGCTGAAAGGGCAAGCCCCGGGCGTGCGGGGCCGCGTTTTTGACCAGCGGGCTCAGGCTCTTATAGAGTTGCTTCTTGTGGATTGAGGGACCGGTCGGTCCGGATCATGAAGCGTGCCTCCTTAGCTCAGTCGGTAGAGCGTCTCACTCGTAATGAGAAGGTCGCCAGTTCGACTCTGGCAGGAGGCTCCACCGAAACCCCGCGCTTCACCGAAGCTGCGGGGTTTTTTGCGCCCCGCCCCGCCGTCACGCCCTAGGCTGAACGCCTTTACGCACAGCAGCGTTGGAGGGATCATCGACTGCGGGAGCTGATGTGGAGAAACTGCTGAACACGATCGACGGCGCAGCGCTGGGCGCCGCCCGGTTCCTCAGCGCCAAGTCCTCCGACCCCATCTCCCTCGGCGACGTCGCCGACCACGTCGGCTACAGCCCCTCCCACCTGGTGCGCCTGTTCGAGTCCGTGGTGGGGATGCCGCCGGGACGCTACCTGGCCCACCTGCGCTTCGAGCGCGCCAAGACGCTGCTGCTCACCAGCGGCGAGCCGGTGCGCGACATCTGCTTCGAGGTCGGCTTCACCTCGCTGGGCACCTTCAGCCGGCGCTTCGCCGAGGGCGTCGGCTACAGCCCGGGGCGTTTCCGGGTGCTGCCGGAGATCCTCGCCGACCACCCGCCCCGGCCGCTCCACCTGCCCACGGGCTCCACCAGCGGCGGGACCATCACCGGGCTGACCGTGCTCAGCCGCGCGGCCCGGGACGCCGTGGGCCCCTCCCCTGCGCTGTACGTGGGCCTGTTCACCTCGCCCTCGGCACGCGGGAGGCCCGTGACGAGCTCGCTCCTCGACGGGGTCGACACGTTCGCCTTCGTTCATGTGCCGCCGGGGAGGTTCTGGGTGCTCGCCTCGGCCCTGCCCGGCGCGGCCGAACCGCTGCGGCAGCTTGTGCCGCTGCGCAGCGTGTACGGCAGGACGATGAAGCCGGTCCTGGTGGGGCGGAACGCACCGCACCACCATGTCACCATTGAGCTTGAGCCGGCCGAGGATTGGCAGCTGCCGGTGCTCCTTGCCGTGCCGGCGCTCGCCTCGGCCGGGACCTGACGCGGCCCCGGCCGGGGCGTGCAGCGCTCAGCTCATGGCGGGCCCCGCCTGGCCCGAATGCATCAGGTCGCCGAGGAATTCGTGGCACTTCGCAGCACGCTCGGAATCCTGCGCCATGACCTGCTCGAAGAATCCCGCGATGTCCTCCCGCCCGGCGTTCCGGGCGTCCCGCACGTACTGCCCATAGTCGTGTCCGGCCTTGAGCGAGTGATACTGCAGCGAGATGAGGTCGAAGGAAACGTCGTCGAATCCGGTTTCGCCAGTAGCCATCATGCACCTCCAGAGTTGGGACAACAGGTGGTGCCAGATTAGGACCGCCCCCCATGCCGGGCAACGCGGAAATACCTCATCCGCTCCGCTCGCAAACCGCCCGTGCCTCTGGTAGCGGAACGGCACGGCCGGGCCCCGCGGAGCCCGCCCGCGCCGGACGCAGGAAGGCCACCCGGGGCGTGCCCGGATGGCCTTCCTGCAGGGACGGTTGCCCTCGATTCCGCTCAGGGAACGCGGCTGTGCCGGCGGCGCCGGCGCGCGGCCGGAATCAGGCGAAGTCCGCCGTCGCGGGGTTCGCCCCGATGCGGCCGGCTTCGCCCTTATCGAGTGCCGAGATCGCCTCGATGTCCTCCGCGGTGAGCTGCACGTCGAGCGCGGCCCAGTTCTCGGCGATGCGCGACTCGGTGACGGTCTTGGGGATCACCACATTGTCCAGGGCGAGGTGCCAGGCGATAACGACCTGGCCCGGGGTCGCGTTGCGCTTGGCAGCGATGTCCTTGAGCACCGGGTCCTCGAGCAGGCCCTTGCCGGAGCCCAGCGGCGAGTAGGCCTGGTGCAGGATGCCCTTTTCGGCGTGGAAGGCCCGCAGTTCGGGCTGGCTGAAGTAGGGGTGGCTTTCAACCTGGTTGATGACGGGCACGACGCCGGTCTCGTCGATGATCTCCTGGAGCGCTTCGATGGTGAAGTTGGAGACGCCGATGCTGCGGACGCGACCCTGCTTCTGGAGTTCGATGAGCGCCTTCCAGGTGTCGAGGTACTTGCCCTGCTTCGGCTGCAGCCAGTGGATCAGGTAGAGGTCGAGGGTTTCGAGGCCCAGCTTCTCCATCGACCTATCGAAGGCCGCCAGGGTGCTTTCGTAGCCCTGGTCGGAATTCCAGAGCTTCGTGGTGATGAAGAGGTCTTCGGTGGGGATGCCCGAGGCGGCGATCGCACGCCCCACCCCGGCTTCGTTCCCATAGATCTTCGCGGTGTCGATGTGGCGGTAACCCGCCTCGAACGCCTGGCCGACCACTTTCTCCGCCGTGGCGTCCTCGACCTGCCACACGCCGAAGCCGAGCTGGGGGATCGAGTGGCCGTCGTTGAATTTCAGTTCAGGTGATGTAGTCATAGGCACATAACTAATCACACCCGGCATGTATTTCACAACGTCAATGTTCAGCCGCCTTAGCACTTGCAGGGCGCAGCGTGGACCTAGCCCTAAAGCTGGCGTTCGGCCTCGAGGACATCCTCAATGACCAGTTCGGCCCGCCGCCGGACGTTCTCCAACCCGGCCGAAGCGAGGCCCCACCGCTCCCCGTCAAGGCGCGTCATGGCGGCCGCCTCCGCCGTCGTCGCGAGGGTGTTGCCCGCCCGTGAAAGGGCCCGGTGGACCGATATCCCGGCTCCCGGGATATCAAGGCCCTCACTGGGCCAGTGGGCCTGGGCACTGGCACACGCAGCGCGCACCCGGGGCAGCAGTTCCCCCAGTTGGTTGGCGACCGCGACGAGCTCGTTGTAGACGTCGTCGTCCTCCACGCCTTCGAGGATCTGGTGGTACCGGTCGAGGCCGCGGCGGAACCGGTCGTGGGCCCGGCGCCACACGCCGTTGCCCAGATCGGCGTCATCCTTGCGGCCCTGCCGGGCCGCCGCAAACAGTCCCACGGCCCGCTAGAGGTACTGGCCGGGCCCGCGGTGCTCCGGGTCGGCCGGTGCCTGCTTGCCCGGCGCACGCACCGGTTCACCGTCTTCGCCGACGACGACGCCGGGAGCGATCACCGTGCCCGGCGGGAGCTGGCGGAGCTGAAGCTTGGCAGCGAGCTGCTGGTGGGCCATCTGCTGGGCCGCCATCGCCGCCTGGATGCCGTGGAAAAGGCCCTCGAGCCAGCCGACGAGCTGCGCCTGGGCCACCCTCAGTTCGGCGTCCGTGGGGACGGAGTCCTCCTGGAAGGGAAGGTTGATGCGGTGGAGTTCCTGCACCAGCTCCGGGGCAAGGCCATCCTCGAGTTCCTTCACCGAGCGTTCGTGGATTTCGGCGAGCCGGGTCCGGCCCGCGGGGTCGAGGGGGGCCGTGCGCACCTCCTCGAGCAGCTGCTTCAGCATGGTGCCGATGCGCATGACCTTGGCGGGTTGGTCGACGAGGTCCACGAGCGACGCCCGGCCCGACCCCAGCGTGTCCGCAGCGGGTGTCGGTGGACCGGGATTTGGCAGCGGCGAGTCGGCCACGGGGGCCGGTTCTGGGGTGGGGGCTCCGGATGAAGAACTGCCTGGCTGCTGTTCGGTCATGGGTTCATATTCTCACGGGCGGCAGGGCGCGCGCTGGTAACTCTCCGCGGACGCCTGCACGCCCGTGAACAAAAAGGACCGGCCGGAGATCTCCCCCCAAGGAGATCTCCGCCCGGCCCGGTCGGTGGGGGCGCCTAGCAGCAGCGCCCTTCGGGATTGGTGTCCTGGCGGTCCGTCCGGTCCCGCCAGAACTCCCGCTCGCTCATCGGCGGTTCGGAGCAGTGCGAGTCCGCGTGGTGGTCAAGGTAGGCCGAATAGGCGTTCTCGCCCATCACCCCCTTGAACAGCCACGCCAGCCCGCGGGCTGCGTCCCGTGCCCTACCGAGGGCGGCCGCGGTGCTCATCAGTGCCCGGACCTCACCGGGCGCTTGACCGGGACCCGCGCGGTCCACTGCGACTCGAGCTCCTTCTCCGCCGGGGTGGGGATCAGGCCGGACGGCGCGTAGATGCGCGACGGCACCGGAGCGTCCTCCGTCTCGACGCCTCCGCCGTTGCGGTAGGCCTTGATCGTCGCAAGGACCGCGGTGATGATCACGATGATCGCCAGCGTCACGAAGACGATCGACAGGGTGCCCTGGATGAAGGTGTTGCGCACAACCGCCTCCATCGCAGCGACCGTCGGCGCATTGCCGAAGCTTTCCTCACCGGCGGCGAGGGCGTCCTTGAATGCGTTGTGCTGCGCCCAGTAACCGATGGCCGGGACCGGGGAGAAGATCTTCAGGAACGACGCCGAGATGGTCACCACGGCGGCGAAGGCCAGCGGAAGCGCGGGGATCCACAGGTACTTGAAGGCCCCCTTCTTCGCGCAGATCGCCATGCACACCGCCAGCGCAATGGCGGCCAGCAGCTGGTTGGCGATGCCGAACAGCGGGAACAGGGTGTTGATGCCGCCCAGCGGATCCGTGACCCCCATGATGAGGATCGCGCCCCAGCCGGCGACCATGATCGCCGTGCAGACCCACGCCCCGACCCGCCACGAGGTGTCGCGGAAGCGGGGGATGAAGTTGCCGATGCTGTCCTGGAGCATGAAGCGCGCCACGCGGGTTCCGGCGTCGACGGCGGTCAGGATGAACAGCGCCTCGAACATGATGGCGAAGTGGTACCAGAACGCCATCGCGCCGCCGCCTCCGAAGAGGCCCTGCATGATCTGGGCGATACCGACGGCCAGGGTCGGCGCGCCGCCGGTGCGGGAGACGATCGACTCCTCACCGACGTTGCCGGCCAGTGAGGTCAGCGCGTCGGGGGTGAGGTTCACGCCGGTCAGCCCGAGGCCGTTGACGAAGGCGACGGCGCCCTCGATGGTGCCGCCGGTGGCCGCCGCCGAGGTGTTCATGGCGAAGTAGATGCCGCGGTCGATCGACAGTGCTGCGACGAGCGCCATGATGGCGACGAAGGACTCCATGAGCATGCCGCCGTACCCGATGAAGCGGGCCTGGCGTTCCTTCTCGATCAGTTTCGGCGTCGTCCCCGACGAGATCAGGGCGTGGAAGCCCGAGAGCGCGCCACAGGCGATCGTGACGAAGAGGAAGGGGAAAAGCGGGCCGGGGACCACCGGGCCGGTGCCCGTTGCGGCGAACTCGCTGATGGCCGGCACGCTGATCTCGGGGCGGGTGATGATGATCGCCACGGCCAGCAGCACGATCGTGCCGATCTTCATGAAGGTCGAGAGGTAGTCCCGGGGTGCGAGGAGCAGCCAGACCGGCAGGACGGCGGCGATGAACCCGTAGATGATGATGCCCCACGCGATGGTGACGCGGTCGAGGGTGAAGAGGGCGACGCCCCATTCGGTCTCGGCGATCCAGCCGCCGGCGACGATGGCGAGCATCAGCAGGACGAACCCGATCAGGGAGACCTCGGTGACCTTGCCCGGCCGCAGGAAGCGCAGGTACACGCCCATGAACAGCGCGATGGGGATGGTCATGGAGACCGAGAAGACGCCCCAGGGGCTCTCGCCGAGGGCGTTCACGACGACCAGGGCGAGGATGGCCACGATGATGATCATGATGGTGAGGGTGGCGAGCAGGGCCGCCGTCCCGCCGATGACCCCGAGTTCCTCGCGGGCCATCTGGCCCAGGGAGCGGCCGCCGCGGCGCATCGAGAAGAACATCACGAGGTAGTCCTGCACCGCGCCGGCGAGGATGACGCCGACGATGATCCACAGCGTGCCGGGCAGGTAGCCCATCTGGGCGGCGAGGACCGGGCCGACGAGCGGGCCGGCGCCGGCGATCGCGGCAAAGTGGTGTCCGTAGAGGACGCGGCGGTCGGTCGCCACGTAGTCCTTGCCGTCCGCCTTGTACTCGGCGGGGGTGGCGCGGCGGTCGTCGGGCTGCAGGAGCTTGCGCTCGATGAACTTGGAGTAGAACCGGTACGCGATGAGGTAGGTGCTGACCGCCGCGAAGACGAACCAGATCGCATTGACGGTTTCACCGCGGACGATAGCCAGCATGACCCAGGCGATGCCGCCCAACAGGGCGATGCCCAGCCAGATGGCGATCTTGGCCGGTGTCCACCGGCGGTCCTCCGCTTCAGCCACCTCCGCGTCGATCGCGGTGGGCGGAAGGTCGGGGTCGGTCGCGAGCACGCCTTTGTGCCCGTGCGCCCCGTTGTGCTTCTCACTCATGATGCTCCCTTGGAATACGAGTGGTGGTATGCACACGAAGGTAGCAACCTACTGAGGTGTGCGTCACATCTCAAGGCGCCGACGGGGCTTTCGTCGCCGAAGGGCACCGCCGGTGCGGTGAGTGGTCCGGCCTCAGCCGCCGTCGTTGTCCCGGGCGTTCGATCCTTCGCTCAGGCTGGCATGCGTATGCGTGCGGGGGTCTTCGCCCTCGTTGGCGGTGTCCTGCGGGCCGCTGTCGACGCCGTCGGGAACCTGGTCCGCAAGGTTTTCGGTGAAGCTGTCGGCGGCCTTCGCCAAGCCGCTCTTCTCCGTGTCACCCGCGTCGTCGTTGGCACTGGATGTCATTGTGTTCCTCCTCGGTCCGGTTGGACGCTCCAAGGCTCGCACACTCCCCGCCCGCAAGGAAGCATGCTTATCGTTCGGGTGGAGGTTGACTAGACAGCCAGGAGGATCTTGCCCGTGGAGTCCCCCGAGTCGAAGTACTCATGTGCGGCGGCGGCCTCGGCGAGGGGGAAGGTGCGGCCGACCAAGGGCAGCACCTTCCCGGCTGCCACAAGTGGCCAGACCTCCCGTTCGACCGCAGCCATAATCGCCGCCTTCTGCGCGGGCGGCCGGGCCCGCAGGGTGGATCCGGCGATGCTGGCCCGCTTGGCCATCAGGGCTCCGAGGTTCACCTCGGCCGTCGTCCCGCCCTGCAGCCCGATCACCACGAGGCGGCCGCCGACGGCGAGCGCCCGTACATTCCGCTCAAGGTACTTCGCCCCAACGACGTCGAGGATCACGTCGGCCCCGGCACCTCCGGTCGCCGTACGGACCCGCTCGACGAAGTCCTCCTCCTTGTAGTTGATGCCGGCGACCGCGCCCAGCGAGGCCGCCAGCCGCAGCTTGCCCGCCGAGCCCGCAGTCACCAACGGCACCGCCCCGAAGGCCCGGGCCAGCTGGATCGCCATCGTGCCGATGCCGCCGGCCCCGCCATGGATCAGCACGGTTTCTCCAGCCTTCAGGCCCGCCGTGGAGAACAGGTTGGAGTACACGGTGGCGGCGGTCTCGGGAAGGCCGGCGGCCTCTCCGAGGTCCACGCCTTCCGGCGCCTTCAGGACCTGCCCTGCCGGCACCGCGACCTTCTCGGCGTAGCCTCCCCCGGAGAGCAGCGCCACCACCGGCGTCCCGGGAGGAAACGCCGAACCGTTCGGGTCGGCGACCGTGCCGGAGACCTCCAGGCCGGGGTATTCGGAGGCACCGGGCGGCGGCGGGTAGACCCCGCGGCGCTGCTGCACGTCGGCGCGGTTCAGGCCGGCAGCGACGACGTCGATCATCACCTCGCCCGGCTTCGGCTCCGGGTCCGGAACCTCCCGCAGTTCGAGCATTTCCGGTCCTCCCGGACCGCGGATGACGACTGCTTTCACGGGCGTTCTCCGATCGATTTGGGATTTGGGTGGGGCAGGTTCCCATGAAACACTACTCAGAAGGGAAGGTTGTCCGAGCGGCCGAAGGAGCTGGTCTTGAAAACCAGTGGGCGGTTACCCCGTCTCAAGGGTTCGAATCCCTTACCTTCCGCTCCCTGAAGGGACGGCCCCGGCAGCAGCCGGGGCCGTTCCTTTTTTCGTGGGTCAGAGCCTCTTCTTCGTGGGTCGGAGCCCCTTCTGCGTGGGTCGGAGCCCCTCTTCGTGGGTCGGAGCCCCTCTTCGTGGGCCGGACCCCCTCTTCGTGGGTCGGACCCCGCCGAAACTGCACATAACCACCCTTCGCCCGCGCCATAGCGTGGTGAGCTGCAGACTCGACGCCGGGGCGGTCAGCGTCGAGCCCTTCCCCGTTCCTGCCTTCCCGCCGAAACCGCAGATAACCACCCTTCGCCCGCGCCACAGCGTGGTGAGCTGCAAACTCGACGCGGGGGGACAGCACGCACTGCCGAGACGGTCTGCGAAAAGTCCAGTAATTGCCTCCCGCCACTTCCCCGGAGGTCGCCTCTTGTTCATTCTTCGTTGGTTGGATTATCACTAGTCACGTATGTCACAGGTGACCCATACTGTCTAAGCCATCACCAACCGCCGTCCGGACCATCAGTGCGGGCCCGCGGACTCACCGGCTGAACACCAGCCAGTCTCAAGGAGAGTTCTACCGAATGATCAATTCGCCATGGAAAGGCGCGCTGTGCTCGGTGCTGACGGTGGGACTGCTCGCCGCGCCCGCAGCAGCACTCCCGGCAAGCGCCGAGGAAACGACGCCGGCCAGCACGGGCGGCGTCGTCATCAACGAAGCGTATGTGACAGGCGGCAGCACCGGCGCGCCGTACGTCAACAAGTTCGTTGAGCTGTACAACCCGACCGACACCCCCGTCACCGTCGACGGGTGGTCCCTGCAGTACCGGTCCGCGACCGGCACCGTCGCACCTACCGGCGTTACTCCACTGACCGGCACCATCCCCGCCAAGGGGTACTTCCTGGTGCAGGGATCGAGCAATGGAACGGCTGGCCGGGCCCTCCCCGCTCCGGACGTCAAGGGCTCGATCAACGCCAGCGGAAGCTCCGGAACAATCCTCCTGGCCCGCCAGGCCACCGCCGTGAACCCGCTGCCCACCGACTCCGTCGTCGGCCACTCCGTCGTGGCGGACCTGCTGGGCTACGGGACCTCCAATACGTTCGAGGGTGCTCGGGCGACCGGCCCGAGCGGCGGGCAGAGCTCGATGAACCGCACCAACGGCGCCGACACCAACAGCAACGCCGCCGACTTCACCCTGTCGACGACGGTGACGCCCACCAACTCCACCGGGACGGCGACGCCGCCTCCCGTGGAGCCGCCCGTCGAACCCCCGGTCCCGGGCCAGGTCGTCCCCATCCGCGAGATCCAGGGCACCGGCACCGAAACCCCGCTCAAGGGCACCACGGTGACGACCCGCGGCAAGGTCACCGCCGCCTACCCCACCGGCGGTCTCGCAGGCTTCTACCTGCAGACCGCGGGATCCTCAGCGGCCGAGGGGCAGAACGCCTCGGACGCCATCTTCGTCTACTCTCCGGCCACCGTCGGCTCCGTTGCCGCCAGCGACTTTGTCGAGGTCACCGGAACGGCTGGCGAGTTCTTCGGTCTGACCCAGCTCACCGTCGCGGCCGGCGGCACCACCAAGCTCGCCGAACCGGCCGAGGAGGTCAAGGCCGCGGCATTGCCGCTGCCCGCCACCGACGCCGCGCGCGAGGCCTATGAGGGCATGCTCCTGCAGCCCGCCGGCGACTTCACCGTCACGGACAACTACGCGCTCAACCAGTACGGCGAAATCACCCTCGCCGCCGGCACGGCGCCGCTGCTGCAGCCCACCGAGGTTGCGGCGCCGGGAACGCCGGAGAACGCCGCCGTCGCCGCGGACAACGCCGCCCGCCGGATCGCGCTCGACGACGGCGCGACGACGAACTTCTTCAACGACGCCAACCGGGGCAGGCCGCTTCCCTACCTCGCGGTGGACCAGCCGGTCCGGGTGACGTCGAACGCCAAGTTCACCTCGCCCGTCGTACTCGACTACCGCAACAGTGCCTGGAAGTTCCAGCCGCTGACCGAACTATCGCCCGCCAACGCCGGCGCCGTGCAGCCGGTGGCCTTCAACGGCGAGCGCCCGGCGAGCCCGAAGGACGTCGGGGGCTCCCTGAAGCTCGCATCGTTCAACGTGCTCAACTACTTCCCCACCACCGGTGACCAGGTCGCCGGCTGCACCTTCAATAACGACCGCTCGGGCAACCCCATTACGGTGCGCGGCGGCTGTGATGTGCGCGGTGCTGCGAACGCCGAGAACTTCGAGCGCCAGGAGGCCAAGATCGTCAAGGCGATCACCGGGCTTGGCGCCGACGTCGTGAGCCTGGCCGAGGTCGAGAACTCCGCCAAGTTCGGCAAGGACCGTGACAGCGCCCTGGCGACGCTGACGGCGGCCCTGAACGAGCAGACGCCGGGGGTCTGGGACTACGTCCGCTCCCCCGCCGCGCTGCCGGCGCTGGAGAACGAGGACGTCATCCGCACCGCCTTCATCTACAAGAAGGCCGCGGCGAAGCCCATTGGCGACTCGGTCCTCCTCGATGACAACACCGTCTTCGGGAACGCCCGCAAGCCCCTCGCGCAGGCCTTCGAGACCGTCGACGGCGGCGAGGAGAGCCGCTTCCTGGCGGTCACCAACCACTTCAAGTCCAAGGGATCGGGCCCGCGCACCGGGGAGAACGCCGACACCGGGGACGGCCAGGGTGCCTGGAACGCCGCCCGCGTCCTGCAGGCCCGCGCCCTCGTCGAGTTCGCCGACCGGCTCAAGGCCGAGGCCGGAACCGACAAGGTCCTCCTCACCGGTGACTTCAACTCCTACTCCGCCGAGGACCCGATGTGGGTGCTCTACGACGCCGGGTACGTCAACCAGGGCACCAAGACCGACGGCCACTCCTACGTGTTCGGCGGAATGGTCGGCTCACTCGACCACATCCTGGCCTCCCCGGCCGCCGATGCCACGGTGGCCGGAGTGGACACCTGGAACATCAACGCCGTCGAATCCGTCGCGCTTGAGTACAGCCGCTACAACAACAACGTCACCGACTACTACTCACCGGATCCCTACCGCTCCAGCGACCACGACCCGGTGATCGTCGGCATGGACCTGGGCGACGGCACGAGCGAGCTGAACCTGCTCAACATCAACGACTTCCACGGGCGGATCGACGCGAACACCGTGCGCTTCGCCGGCACCGTCGAGAAACTGAAGGCGGCCTTCCCCGAAGGCAGCTCGGCGTTCCTCTCGGCCGGAGACAACATCGGCGCGTCGCTGTTCGCTTCGTCCCTCCAGCAGGACAAGCCGACCCTCGACGTCCTCGACGCCCTGGACCTGCGCGCCTCGGCCGTCGGGAACCATGAGTTCGACGGCGGTCTGGCCGACCTCGCCGGCCGGGTCGACGACGCCGCCGACTTCCCCTACCTCGGCGCGAACGTCTACGCCAAGGGAACCCAGGACCCGGTGCTCGACGAGTACACCCTGCTGGAGCTCGACGGCGTCGACGTCGCCGTCATCGGTGCCGTCACCGAATCCACGGCCACCCTGGTGAGCCCGGGCGGCATCGCCGACATCGAATTCGGTGATCCGGTGGAGGCGGTCAACCGCGTGGCCAAGGAGATCGAGGCGCAGGACCTCGCCGACGTCATCATCGCCGAGTACCACGACGGCGCCGGGGACGGCGCCGTCGAGGGCGGGACGATCGAGGAGGAGGTCGCGGCCGGCGGAGCCTTCGCCGACATCGTCACCCTCACCACCCCGCTCGTCGACGCCATCTACACCGGGCACACGCACAAGCAGTACGCCTGGGATGCGCCGATTCCGGGCGTCGAGGGCAAGACCCGCCCGATCCTGCAGACCGGGTCCTACGGCGAGTTCATCGGCCAGATCACCCTGACCGTCGACAGCGCGACCGGCGACGTCGAGTCGTACACCGCACGCAATGTCGCCCGCACCACGGAGGCCAACGACACGCTCGTTGCCACCTACCCGCGGGTCGCGGAGGTCAAGCGCATCGTCGATGCGGCCCTGGCCCAGGCGGCCGTCATCGGCAGCCAGCCGGTGGCGTCGGTCACGGCCGACATCACGACGGCCTTCATCGGCACCACCCGCGACGACCGCTCGTCGGAATCGACGCTGGGCAACCTCGTCGCGGACTCCCTCAAGGCGAGCCTTTCCGCCCCCGAGCGGGGAGGTGCCGAGATCGGCATCTCGAACCCCGGCGGGTTGCGCAATGAGCTCTACTACGGGCCCGACGGCGTCATCACCTACGCCGAGGCCAACGCGGTGCTGCCGTTCGTGAACAACCTTTGGACCACGACGCTGACCGGCGCGCAGCTCACCGCGCTGCTCGAGCAGCAGTGGCAGCCCGAGGGCAGCTCGCGGTCGTTCCTGGCCCTGGGCCTGTCGGACAACGTGAGCTACACCTACGACCCGGCCCGCGAGCGCGGCTCACGGATCACCTCGGTAACCGTGGACGGGGAGCCCCTCGACCCGACCCGCGGCTACCGGATCGGCACGTTCAGCTTCCTGGCGCAGGGCGGCGACAACTTCGCCGCCTTCAAGGAAGGCACCGACGTGCGCGACTCGGGGCTGGTGGACCGCGACGCCTGGATCTCCTACCTGAAGGCCAACAGCCCGCTGTCGCCGTCCTTCGACCGCCGCGGCGTGCTCGTGCAGAACGCGCCGACGAGGGTGCAGGCCGGCGGCCAGGCCTCGTTCACCGTGTCGAAGCTCGACCTGACCTCGCTAGGAAGCCCGGTGAACACCTCGCTCAACGCGGCGTATGTCGGAGCGGACGGGGTCCGCGTCGATCTCGGGAACACTCCGGTCACGGCCGGGTCGGCCGCCGTCACCGTCACCATCCCGACGACGGCGAACGGCCCGGGGCGGATCGTCCTCACCGCCGCCGAGTCGAAGACCACGGTGACGCTGTTCGTCACGGCCGAACCCGTGGTCGTCGAGAAGCCGGTGTGTGGCAAGGGCAACGGGCCCAAGGCCGACAAGCCGGTTCAGGGCGATGACAAGGCCGGCAGCAGGAAGTGCACCCCGCCGGGTCACAGCTGACGGTTCCAGCTCGTTAGGCTCCGGGTCTGCACGGTTCTCCGTGCAGACCCGGAGTTGTTTAAGGGGCGGGCCACGCCGTCGGGCCTCTCGCACCCCCGCCGAAACTGCACGTAACCACCCTTTGGGCGGCGCTAAGCGGGGTTATCTGCAGACTCGCCGCGAAGGGACAGGGCACAGCGCGGTTAGCTGCACAATCACCGAACCTACGCGCCGCGCTCCACCGGCTGCAGGTCCGGAGAGTCCCGAAGCGAGGCCAGCAGCGCCTCCGCAATGGAGTCGGTATCGCGCAGGGTCCGCGCCCCCGCATCCAGGGACGCCCCGGCCTCGGCCGCGATGGCCGTGCCCCACTGGACCGACGAGAGTTGCAGCCCGCACACGTACAGCCCGGGCTGCGCCTCGCCGGTGCCGCTCAGGGGCCGGTAGGGCGGCAGCGTCACGTCAAGGCCGGCCGAGACGACAGGCACCCCGTCCTCGGCCATCCGCAGCCGCGGACGCACCACGCCCTCCTCGAGCATCTGCCGCATGAGCACGGACAGGCTCGTCGACACCTGGTTCGCGGGCATCATCGCCTCGACGAGGTACTGGGCAGTGAAGCCCGATCCCCCGACCCACGGTGAGGAGGCCCGGAAGACGCCGTCATCGGGGTCGAGCGCGAACTGCGGATTCGGCCCAACGAACCGCACCAGGTCTGCCCGCACGAGCGCGGCGAGCTGCGCGATGCGCAGTGGCGGCGGCCCGCTGGCGAGACCTTCGACGAGCGGCTCGAACCAGCCCCGGAGTTCGGCGTACCAGCCGGAGTCGGTGAGCCCGCCGTCGGCCACGGCCTGCTTGATCACCGTCCGTCCGGCGTTCAGCGCCCCGATCGCCATCTTGAGGGGGTCGTCCTCCCCGCGGGCCGAGCCGGCGGCGTCCTCGTCGAGGTAGGCCAGGACGGCCTGTGTCAGGGCAGCGCCGTCCTCGAAGTGGCGTCCCGCGAAGGGCTGCGCCAGGGCCTCGACCTTCAGCTGCAGCTCCGCGGGCACGGCGCGGTCGAGCACCTCCTGCAGGGCGGGCGGCCAGCCGGGGCCGGCGGTGTCCAGCGCCGCGCGCAGCTCCGCCAGGGCGGCATCGGCCGGGCCCAGGAACGCACCGGGCCGGACGCGGGCGAGGGTTCCGTAGTACGCCGCGAGGACGTCGCGGTGCAGCAGCGGCCACACGTCGTGGTCGAACCCCGGCTGGATGCCGGCCTCGGCGAACGCGCCCAGGGTTTCGTTCGTGCAATAGGACAGGCTGACGCTGCGAGGGATGTAGCTGTCGATCGCGGCCTTGGCCCGGTAGGGAACGCCGCGGCGCGAGGCCGCGATGAGCACCGGCTCGCGGCCCGACGGCGTGTAGGCGAGCCTGCCGGTACCGTCATCGGCGAACCGGCCGCCGCGCCCCTCGGTCAGCTGGATCATGACGTCGAAGAAGTTGAGCCCGAGCCCCCGGATGAGCACGTCCTTGCCCGCGGGCAGCCGCTTCCAGTCGAGGTCCCCCGGGACGGCCGGCGGCCAATATTGGAGTCCATGGCGGGCCGCGCCGTCCTGGAGGACGCCCTGCTCCGGGGTGAGCCGTGCCGGCAGGTGCCCCAGCGCGAGGACGACGCCGTCGACCGCCAGGACCTCTCCCCCATCGAGCTGCAGCCCCCAGCGCGCGCCGGCGCGGCGGAGGGACAGCGCCTCCCGCCGGTGGTGGATCACCCGCACGCCGTCGCCCGGGTCGGAGACCAGCGCCTCATAGACCCAGGCGAGGTAGCGCCCGTAGAGCGCCCGGCTGGGGAACCCCGCGCTGCCGACCCGTCCGGCTTCGGCGGTCTCCGCCGCCGTCAGGCCGTCCACGCCGCCCACCGCGGCGAGGCGCCGCCAGGAGTCGAAGTCGACCGGCACCGGCGACGGCGGAACCGCCGCGGCGGCCTCCCCCACCGGCACGACGGTGGGGAACAGGGAGGGGGTGTTCATGAGGAAGAGCCGCGACTGGTCGGTCCGCCAGACATGCCCCGGACCCGGGTCGAACGGGTCGACGACGTGGATGGTGAGGGGCTCCTGCGGGCCGGCGAACGCTCTCCGGTGGGCGATCAGCCGCTCAACGACCGAGGTGCCGCGGGGTCCGCCACCGATTACGGCAACGTCCGCGCCCTCTCTGCTGATCATTGGCCAAGCCTATCGAACAGGCAGGGGTGCTCCCGCGCCTGCTTAGGATGGCACTATGAACAGCACACCGGAGCACGCACCCGCCGACGACGAGTTCCTCTGGCTCGAGGACATCTACGGCGAGCGCCCGCTCGACTGGGTCCGCGCGCAGAACGCGGTCACCGAGGAGATGCTCATCGATCCGGGCTTCCTGAAGCTCGAGGCCGGGGTGCTCGAGGTGCTCGACTCCACCGACCGGATCCCGATGGTGGCCAAGCGCGGCGCCCACTACTACAACTTCTGGCGCGACGCCGCCCACCCCAAGGGCCTGTGGCGGCGCACCAGCTGGGAGAGCTACAGCACCGAGGACCCCGAGTGGGAGACCCTGCTCGACGTCGATGCCCTGAGCGCCGCCGAGGGCACCGAATGGGTGTGGGGCGGGGCGATGTTCCTGCGGCCCCCGGAGGGGCAGGAGTACACCCGCGCCCTGGTCGTGCTCTCCCCCGACGGCGGCGACGCCGCCCGTTACCGGGAGTACGACGTCCCCACCCGCTCCTTCGTCGAGGACGGCTTCGACATCCCGACGGCGAAGAGCCGGATCAGCTGGGCCGGCCCGGACACCCTGTACGTCGGCACCGACTTCGGGCCCGGCTCCATGACATCGAGCTCCTACCCGCGCACGGTGCGCACCCTCGCCCGGGGCTCCGACCTTGCCGACGCCGAGCTCTACTTCGAGATCCCCGCCGAACACATGATGGCCGTCGTCGTGCACGACCCGACGCCCGGGTTCGAACGGGACATCGCCATCGACACCATCGACTTCTATTCGCACCGCACCCACGTCCGGCGCGGCGGGGACTGGGTCCAGCTCGACCTGCCCGACGACATCAATGTCTCCCTCCACCGCGAATGGCTGGTGCTGCGCCCCCGCACCGACTGGACCGTCGCCGGCACCACCTACCCGGCCGGGTCGCTGCTCGCCATCGGCTTCGAGGACTTCCTCGCCGGCGACCGGGCGCTGCGGATCCTCTTCGCCCCCGACGCCTCGACATCCCTGCAGTCCTGGAGCTGGACCCGGAACCACCTCCTGCTGAACCTGCTCCGGGACGTCTCCTCGGAGATCCTCATCCTCGACCCGGCCGACGGCTGGTCGCAGCAGTCCCTCGATGCCCCGGCCCTCCACAGCGTCGACGCCTACGCGGTCGACGACGAGGACGACGACGCCGGAGACGACTACTGGCTGGTGTCGACCGGCTTCCTCACGCCGTCGACCCTGAGCCGGGGCACCATCGGATCCGGGCACGCGCCGGTCAAGGCCACCCCGGCCTTCTTCGACGAGGACGCCTACGCCGTGGAGCAGCATTTCGCGGTGTCCGCGGACGGCACCAAGGTCCCCTATTTCCAGGTCGCGGCGAATGACCTCGTGCTCGACGGCGCGAACCCGACGCTCCTGTCCGGCTACGGCGGCTTCGAGCACGCCCTGACCCCTGCCTACAGCGGGGTCATCGGCAGGAGCTGGCTGGAGCGGCGCACGCCCGAGGGCCGCGCAGGGGTGTACGTGCTGGCGAACATCCGCGGCGGCGGCGAGTACGGCCCCGGCTGGCATGCCGCGGCCCTGCGGGAGAACCGGCACCGCGCGTACGAGGACTTCGCCGCCATCGCCCGCGACCTCGTGGAGCGCGGCGTGACGGTGCCGGCACTGCTCGGCTGCACGGGACGCAGCAACGGCGGCCTGCTGGTGGGCAATATGCTCACCAGCTACCCGGAGCTGTTCGGCGCCATCTCCTGCGGTGTGCCGCTGCTGGACATGCGCCGCTACACGAAGCTCTCGGCCGGCTACTCCTGGATCGCCGAGTACGGCGACCCGGACCGGCCCGAGGAGTGGGAGTTCATCCGCACCTTCTCCCCCTACCACCTGCTGCGCAGCGGGGTGGACTACCCCAAGACCCTGATCTGGACCGCCACAAGCGATGACCGGGTCGGCCCGGTGCAGGCCCGCAAGATGGCGGCCCGCATGAAGGCGATGGGCATCGGGGACGTCTGGTTCCACGAGGCGCTCGAGGGCGGCCATGCCGGGGCCTCCGACAACCGCCAGGCCGCCCGGATGCACGCGATGAGCCACGAGTTCCTGTGGAAGGCGCTGACCGGTTCCCTCTAGCCCGGGGGCCCGGGCGGGTGCCGGCTTGGGTCCCCCGCCCGGGAGGGGCCCACTGTTTTGCTCTTGGCTGCCCCTTCTGGGTACCCTTGGGTGGCTAGCAATAGCCGCTGGAGACGTGCCAGAGCGGCCGAATGGGCTTCACTGCTAATGAAGTGTGGGCCTAAAGCCTACCGGGGGTTCAAATCCCCCCGTCTCCGCACTCAATGCAAAAGACCCCCTGGGAACAGGGGGTCTTTTTGCGTTCCCGGCCGGTTCAGGCCCGCAGCGCCAGCGCGAAGGGCAGCACCGCTTCGGCACCGGCCTGCCGCAGCGCCCGCCCGGCCACCGTGATCGTCCACCGGCTGTCCGCGAGGTCGTCGACCAGCAGCACCGGTCCGGGGTTCGCGGCGAACCAGGCCGGGCCCTCGTCGGGCACCTGGAAGCGGTTCCACACCGAGGCGAGGCGGAAGGCGCTGTTTCCTCCCGGCGCCCCCTCCGGCCAGCCGTTGGGGGTGGTCAGGGTGCCCAGGTACGGGATCCGCCCGACCCCGGCGAGGGCCTGGGCCAGTGACCCGATGAGCTGGGGGTGCCGCCGGGACGGCATGGCGACGACGGCGACGGGCCGGGTCTCCCAGTTCCACTGCGCGAGGACCTTGATGCACGCCTCGATGACGCCGCGCTCCAGCGGGGCGTCCGGGGTGGCGTCGGCGAGCAGCGTGCGCAGCTGGGTGCCCCAGCCGAGGTCCGTCATGCGGGCCAGGGCCCTGCCGGGGGCGCTGACTTCGTCCGCCTTCAGCTTGCCCTTCACCGGCACCCCGAGCTTGTCCATGCCCGAGGGCCACTGCCCGCGCGGCTCGAGCTCGACGCCGACCCGGCTGAGGGCCTGTGCGGCGTTGTCGGAGGCGTCGTGGGCCACCTCGTCGGAGTACCACTTACCCGCGCAGTTGTCGCAGCGCCCGCAGGGGGCGGCGGTCGGGTCATCGAGGGCGTGGGCGAGGAACTCCATCCGGCAGCCGGAGGTGTTCTCGTAATCGAGCATCGAGCGCTGCTCGGCAATGCGCGCCTGCTGGATCCGGGTGTAGCGGTCGGCGTCGTAGCCCCAGGGCTGCCCGGTGCTTTCCCACCCGCCGCTGACCTTGCGGACCGCGCCGTCGACGTCGAGCACCTTGAGCAGCAACTCGAGCGGTGAGCGTTTGAGGTTCACCCGCGCCTCCAGCGCCGGCGTGGACAGGACCACGCCCGGCTCCAGTTCGGCAAGGACCCGCTGGGCCGCGTGCTCGGACGGCATCGACGCCGTGGCGAAGTACTCCCAGATGTCGCGGTCCTCCGGCCCGGGCAGCAGCAGCACATCGGCGTTGGGCGTGCCGCGGCCGGCCCGGCCCACCTGCTGGTAGTAGGCCACCGGGGAGGAGGGCGCCCCGAGGTGCACGACGAATCCGAGGTCGGGCTTGTCGAACCCCATGCCGAGGGCGCTGGTGGCGATGAGCGCCTTGACCTCGTTGTTCTTCAGCGCCGCCTCGGCCGCCTCCCGGTCGGCGGGGTCGGTGCGGCCGGTGTAGGCCCGCACGACGTGCCCGTTTTCCCGCAGGAGGCGGGCGGTGTCCTCGGCCGCCGAAACGGTGAGGGTGTAGATGATGCCGCTGCCGGGCAGGTCATCGAGGTGGGTGAGCAGCCAGGCGAGGCGCGAGCGCGGGCTCGGCAGGCGCAGGACGCCGAGCCGCAGGGAATCCCGGGAGAGCCGGCCGCGCAGCGTGAAGACCTCGGCGCCGCCGGTTCCCAGCTGCTCCTCGACGTCGTGCACCACGCGGGTGTTGGCCGTCGCGGTGGTGGCGAGCACCGGCACCCCCTGCGGGAGGGTGCCGATGAGTTCGCGCAGGCGGCGGTAGTCGGGGCGGAAGTCGTGGCCCCAGTCCGAGATGCAGTGCGCCTCATCGATCACCAGGAGCCCGGTGCGCCGGATGAGTTCGGGAAGCTGCCGTTCTCGGAAGGCGGGGTTGTTGAGCCGTTCGGGCGAGACCAGCAGGACGTCCACCTCGTTCGCCTCGAGCCGGGCCGTCACCTCCTGCCACTCGGTCTGGTTGGCGGAGTTGATCGCCTCCGCGCGCACGCCCGCCCGGGCCGCGGCGGCCACCTGGTCGCGCATCAGGGCCAGCAGCGGGGACACGATGAGTGTGGGCCCGGCACCGCGCGAGCGCAGCAGCAGGCTCGCCACGAAGTACACGGCGGACTTTCCCCAGCCGGTGCGCTGGACAACGAGGGCGCGGCGCCCTCCCTCCACCAGTGCCTGGATCGCTTCGAACTGCCCATCGTGGAAGCGGGCGTCGTCGCGGCCCACGAGGGTGCGGAGGATCGCGGTCGCCTGGTCGTAGAGGGTGATCGTGTCGGCCATGGGCCAAGTATTCCAGCCGCCACCCCCAGGAATTGACCGGCGGATGGTATGTGGACAGTCCTAGACCGGATGCGGGCCAGCGATACACTTCAGGAATGAACACTCCCGCGGATCTTTCAGCGTCTTTCAAGGCCTACGACGTACGGGGCATCGTTGGCGAGACCATCACGGTCGAGACCGTGACGGCGGTCGGCGCGGCCTTCGTGGATTCGCTTGATCTCGCGGGAGAGACGGTCCTCGTGGGCGGGGACATGCGGCCCTCCTCCCCCGAGTTCTGCAGCGCCTTCGCCAAGGGCGCGACCCGCCGCGGCGCCAACGTCCTGCTCCTCGACCTCATCTCGACCGACGAGCTGTACTACGCAAGCGGGATGCTGGGCGCCGCGGGTGTGACCTTCACCGCAAGCCACAACCCCGCCCAGTACAACGGGATGAAGATGA
Source organism: Arthrobacter melezitosi (assembly GCF_054511055.1). NCBI lineage: Bacteria > Bacillati > Actinomycetota > Actinomycetes > Micrococcales > Micrococcaceae > Arthrobacter > Arthrobacter melezitosi. The sequence continues at coordinate 185,299 of NZ_JBTNDJ010000005.1, read as the reverse complement.
CCCGCCCCGGCGCCGTGCCGGTCTCCTCGGAGACCGGGCTCAACGAGGTCCAGAAGCTCGCCGAGCAGTACCTCGACCGCGGCTTCATCCCCGCCGTGGAGAATCCCGGCTCGATCGGCGTCCGGGATGTCCTCGAGGAGTACTCGAGGTTCCTGCGCGCCCAGGTCGACCTTTCCGGTTCGCGCCCGCTCAAGGTCGTCGTCGACGCGGGCAACGGGATGGCCGGGCTGACCACCCCCGCCGTGCTCGGCGACCGGCTCCTGCCGGGGCTGCCGCTGGAGATCGTCCCGCTCTACTTCGAGCTCGACGGCTCCTTCCCGAACCACCCGGCGAACCCGCTTGAGCCCGACAACCTGTTGGACCTGCAGGCCGCCGTGATCGCCCACGGCGCGGACATCGGCCTGGCGTTCGACGGCGACGCCGACCGCTGCTTCGTCATCGACGAGCAGGGCAACCCGGTCTCCCCCAGCGCGATCACGGCGATGGTCGCCCGGCGCGAGATCGCCCGGGCCCGCGCCAACGGGGAGGAAACCCCGGTGATCATCCACAACCTGATCACCTCGCGCGCTGTCCCCGAGCTTGTCCTCCGTGAGGGCGGCCGGCCGGTCCGCACCCGGGTCGGCCACTCCTTCATCAAGGCGCTCATGGCCTCTGAGGGCGCCGTCTTCGGCGGGGAGCACTCGGCCCACTACTACTTCCGCGACTTCTGGTATGCCGACACCGGCATGCTCGCCGCCATGCACGTGCTCGCGGCCCTCGGGGAGCAGGAGGGCCCGCTGTCCGAACTGGGCCGGGAGTACGAACCCTATTTCTCGACGGGCGAGGTCAACTCCAAGGTCGCCGACGTGCCCGCGGCCATCGCCCGCGTCCGTGCCGAGTTCGAGGGGAACGGCGTCGCCGTCGACACCCTCGACGGGCTCACGTTCACCTCCTCCCAGGGGAACTGGTGGTTCAACCTGCGCCCTTCCAACACCGAACCATATCTTCGGCTCAATGCCGAGGCCGAGGATCCGGAGACCCTCCGCGACCTCGCCGACCGGGTCCTGGCGCTGGTGCGCCGCTGACCCCGCAGGGCGGCCCGCCCCGGGCGCGCCGCCCTTCACCCCCTCCTGGAGATAAGAATGAGCAATTTGGAAATCGACCCGACGCCCGTTGTGTGCAGCAGCGGGGACGAGGCACCCGGCCTCGTGGAAATCCTGGAGCCGCGGGAGGTCCCGCTCGGGGGGCCCCGCGCAATGGATGTACGGCGCACGCTGCCCCAGCGCAGCCGGTCGCTGATCGGGGCGTGGTGCTTCCTTGACCACTACGGCCCGGAGCCCGTGGGCGTCTCCGGCGGCATGTTTGTACCCCCGCACCCCCACACCGGGCTGCAGACCGTGAGCTGGCTTTTCGCCGGCGAGATCGAGCACCGCGACAGTGCCGGCAACCACGCCCTGATCCGGCCCGGGCAACTGAACCTCATGACCGCGGGCTCGGGCATCTCCCACTCCGAGGTGGCGACCCCGGCCGCCACGATGATGCACGGAGTCCAGCTGTGGCTGGCGCTCCCCGACGCCACCCGGCACACCGACCGCACCTTCGAGCACTACGCCCCGGAACCGGTCGCAGGTGACGGGTACACCCTCAGCGTCTTCCTGGGCACCTTCGGCGGCGCCACCTCACCGGTCGCCACCCATTCGCCCCTGGTCGGCGCCGAACTCCGGCTCGCGGCCGGGCACAGCGCCTCCTTCGAGGTCCAGCCCGGGTTCGAGCACGGCATCCTTGTCGACTCCGGATCCGTTGAGGTCAACGGGACCGCGGCCGCGGCCCGGGAGCTGGCCTATGTGGCCCCCGGAGCGACAACCCTCGAGGTCACCGCCACCGGGGACGGACCGGCCACCCTGATCGTGATCGGCGGAGAACCGTTCGACGAGGACATCGTGATGTGGTGGAACTTTGTGGGGCGAACTCACGAAGAGATCGTCGAGTTCCGCGCCGCCTGGGCAGCCGAGCTGGAACCCGCGGCGGAGCCCGCCAACGGCGCACCCCGGTTCGGCCTGCCGCCGGACAGCGGACTGCGTCCCCTGCCCGCGCCGGTGCTCCCCAATGCGCGCCTGCGGCCCCGGACGCGGAACGGCCATCCACGCCACGCCTGAGCCGCAGCGCCTAAGCCCCACGGGGGCACGTCGGGAGATGTCTCACGCTTTGAATTTGCTTTTAGCGTGAGAACTGGTAGCCTTGATGGAGTTTCGGCTGCCTCCTGCATGCGGCGGGACGCAGGAATGCGCGGCGGACGCCGCGGGTTCTGAAACAGGCGGGCGCAACTCTGCACCGGCCGGAGCACCGGCCGGGCCTGCGCCGCCCCGGCTGCAGCCGCATTCACCCACCTCACTGAAGGAGTCCCCCATGGCAACCATCGACATCACCGAGGCAAGCTTCCCCGAGACCATCGAGAACAACGACATCGTGTTCGTCGACTTCTGGGCCGACTGGTGCGGCCCGTGCACCCGGTTCGCCCCGGTCTACGACGCCGCCTCCCAGAAGCACGAAGACGTCGTCTTCGCCAAGGTCGACACCGAGGCCGAGCAGTCCCTGGCCGCCGCCGCGGGAATCACCTCCATCCCGACGCTGATGGCGTTCCGCGAGAACGTCCTGGTCTTCTCCCAGCCCGGTGCGCTGAACTCCTCGCAGTTCTCCGAGCTCGTCGACGCCGTCAAGGGCCTGGACATGAAGGCCGTCCACGAGCAGATCGCCAAGCAGGACGCCGCCGAGGCTGACGCCAGCTAACGGATTGCACCCGCCGGACGACGACGAAGCCCCCGCCTCCAAACCCGAGACGGGGGCTTCGTCGTATGTCAGCTGACCTGGAAGCGCTCCTTGAGGTCGGCGAGCTGGCCGCGCAGCTCATCGGGGAGCGATTCGCCGAACCGATCGTACCACTCCTCGATGCCCTCGAGTTCCTGCGCCCATTCGGCGGAGTCGACGTGGACGGCCGCCTCCAGCTCCGCCGGGGTCATGTTCAACCCGGTCAGGTCGATGGCGTCCGGGGTGGGCACGAACCCGATCGGCGTCTCGATCGCGTCGGCGGTTCCCTCGATGCGCTCGATGACCCACTTGAGGACCCTCGCGTTGTCACCGAAGCCCGGCCAGGCGAACCCGCCGTCGGCGGTCCGCCGGAACCAATTGACGAGGAAGATCTTGGGCAGCCGCGCCTGGTCGCCCTTCGCGCTCAGCGTGATCCAGTGCCGCAGGTAGTCCCCGGCGTCATAGCCGATGAAGGGGAGCATGGCCATCGGGTCCCGGCGCACCAGCCCCACCTCGCCGGCGGCCGCGGCCGTCGTCTCCGAGGAGAGGGTTGAACCCATGAAGATGCCGTTCGCCCAGTCCCGCGACTGGGTGACCAGCGGCACGGTGGTCTTGCGCCGGCCGCCGAACAGGATGGCGGAGAGCTCGACGCCGTCGGGCCGGTAGTACTCCTCCGCGAGCATGTCGATCTGGTCGATGGGAGTGCAGAACCGGGAATTGGGGTGCGCGGCGGGCACTCCCGACTCGGGCGTCCAGTCGTTGCCCTGCCAGTCGGTGAGGTGCGCGGGCGTCTCGTCGGTCATGCCCTCCCACCAGACCCCGCCGTCGTCGGTTAGGGCGACATTGGTGAAGATCGAATTACCCTTCGCGATGGCGCGCATCGCGTTCGGGTTGGTCCCCCAGCCGGTGCCGGGCGCGACGCCGAACAGGCCGGCCTCCGGGTTCACGGCCCGCAGTTCCCCTTCCTTGCCGAAGCGCATCCAGGTGATGTCGTCGCCGAGGGTCTCGACCTTCCAGCCCTCGATCGTGGGGTCGAGCAGGGCGAGGTTCGTCTTTCCGCACGCCGACGGGAACGCCGCGGAGAGGTAGTAGCTCTTCTGCTCCGGGGACGTGAGCTTGAGGATCAACATGTGCTCGGCCAGCCAGCCCTCGTCCCGCGCCATCACGGAGGCGATGCGCAGGGAGTAGCACTTCTTGCCCAGCAGCGCGTTGCCGCCGTAACCGGACCCGAAGGACCAGATCGACCGCTCCTCCGGGAAGTGGACGATCCACTTGTTGTCATTGCAGGGCCAGGGCACATCAGCTTCACCCTCGGCCAGCGGCGCCCCGAGCGAGTGGAGCGCGGGGACGAAGTCGGCGTCGAGCTCCTCCATGCGATTCAGGACGTCGGTGCCGATGCGCGCCATGATGCGCATGGATGCCACCACGTAGGCGCTGTCGGTGATCTCCACCCCGAACTTGGGGTCCTCGGCGTCGAGGTGGCCCATTACGAAGGGGATCACGTACATCGTGCGGCCGCGCATCGAGCCGTTGAAGAGGGTGCGCAGCTTGCCCTTCATCTCCGCCGGGTCCATCCAGTTGTTGGTGAAGCCGGCCTCACGCTCGTTTTCGGAGCAGATGAACGTCTGCTCCTCCACCCGGGCGACGTCCTTGGGGTCCGAGAACGCCGCGAAGGAGTTGGGGAAGGAGTCTTGGTTGAGGCGCACAAGGGTTCCGGCCTCGACCAGCTCGTCGGTGAGGCGGGTGTTCTCCGCTTCCGATCCATCCACCCAGTAGACCCGGTCGGGCTGGGTCAGCGCGGCGGTTTCGGCGACCCAGGCGAGCAGGCGGGGGTGGGTGGTCGGGGCCGCGGCGCCCTCGGCCGAAGCGGCGTGCCGGTCGGAGCCGGCCTGGTGACCCTGGTCCTGCTGGCGCACGGGATTGCCCATTGATCTTCCCTCCGTTGGGTGCGAGATGTGCTTCGATGCTAAAGGGGCCCTCAGGCCCATCCACGGCCTTTTTTGACGGCAGCTTCACCACACGTTGAAGAAAATCCGCGCAGTGGCGCGGATCACGAAATGGTTGCGGGCCGTTTATGTGATTAAGGTCACGTAGACCGGTCTAGCTGAAATGGCACCTTGGGACCGATTAGGCGGTGCTGCAATTTGCCTGTAAAGTTGTCTACGGCCAAACAGCCACCCGGCAGGACAAGCAGCGTCACCGCTGAACTAGCCCACCGGATGCGTGCGTAGCTCAACGGATAGAGCATCTGACTACGGATCAGAAGGTTGGGGGTTCGAATCCCTTCGCGCGCACTGAGTAAGCGTAAATCAAGAAAGCCCCGGTCACCGACCGGGGCTTTCTTGTGTTCTCCCCGTTTCATTCGCTACCCCCGACCGTAATCTTTAGTCCGCTCGGGTCCCCACCATTGCCTTGCCCAAATGCAGGTGGAAAGCTCTGCACATGAGCGAAGAGCAGGAAACTGATGTCATCGTTATCGGGGCCGGAGCGGCCGGGGAAAACGTCGCCGGGAGGGTGGTGGCGGCGGGGCTGAGCTCCACCATCATCGAATCCGAACTCGTCGGCGGGGAGTGCTCCTACTGGGCGTGCATGCCCTCCAAGGCCCTGCTGCGGTCCGGGACGGTGCTCAACCGTGCCCGAGGGATGTCCGGCGCCAAGGAGGCCGTCACCGGGAAGCTGGATGCCCAGCAGGTCCTTGAGCGGCGCACCCGCATGACGAACAACTGGGACGACGCCTCCCAGGTGGACTGGGTGAACGGTGCCAAGATCCAACTCCTGCGCGGGTCCGCCAAGGTGAGCGGCGAGCGCACGGTCGAGGTCCAGATGGACGGCGGCACCACCCGGGTCACCGCACGCCATGCCGTTGTCCTGGCCACCGGATCGACGCCGAATGTGCCGCCGATCGACGGCCTTGCCGGCCTCGACTACTGGGGCACCCGGGAGGCCACCTCGGCCAAGGAGGTGCCCGAACGCCTCGTGGTGCTCGGCGGAGGAGTCTCCGGGGTTGAGCTGGCGCAGGCCTTCGCCCGGCTCGGGTCGAAGGTGACGGTGGTGGCCCGGCACCGCGTCCTGGGCAACTATCCGCAGGACGCCGTCCGCCTCGTCGAGAAAGGCATGCGGCGGGACAACATCGAGATCCTCACCGACACGCCCACCGAGTCGGTCCGGCTCGACGCCGACGGCCGCTTCGTCCTGACCCTCGGCGGGAACAGGCACGCCACCGGCGACAAGCTGCTGGTCTCCACCGGCCGGACCGCCCACACCAGGGGCCTCGGCCTTGAGGAACTTGGACTGGATCCGGCGACGCTGATGTTCGACCCGACCGGGCGGTGCGAGAACGGCCCCGACTGGCTCTACGCCGTCGGTGACGCCGCCGGGAAGGTGCTCCTCACCCACCAGGGCAAGTACGAAGCCCGGGTCACGTCGGACGCGATCGTGGCACGCGCCGCGGGCACCCTGGGCGACACCGCCGAGGAATGGAGCAAATACACCGCGACGGCCAACACCTACGCCGTCCCCCAGGTGGTCTTCACCGATCCGGAAATCGCGATGGTCGGGCGGACAGCCGAGGAGGCGCGCGCGGACGGCCTCCGGGTCTCCGAGATTTCGCTGCCCATCACCGTGGCCGGCAGCTCGATCCACTCCGACGACTACGCCGGCTGGGCGTCGATGGTCGTCGACGAGGACCGCAAGGTGGTGGTCGGCGTCGCCTTCGCCGGCCCGGACGTGGCCGAGCTGCTGCATTCGGCGACCATCGCCGTCGTCGGGCAGGTGCCCCTTGACCGGCTGTGGCACGCCGTGCCGCCGTACCCCACGGTCAGCGAGGTCTGGCTGCGCCTGCTGGAGAAGTACGGCCTCTAGGAGCTGGCGGAGTGCGCGCGGCGCACCACGAAATCGGTGACGGCGGCGTCGCGCCCGTCGAGTTCGGCCCAGTCGCGGTCGTGCTCCAGCACGGTGAGACCCGCGGTGGGATAGCGGGTGGCCATGTCCATCACCGCGTCCTCATTTGAATGGATGGAGGCGAGGCGCATCGCCAGGTCCTGGACGCCGGGCATGTGGGCCACGACGAGCAGGCTGGTCACCGTGGCGGGCACCGCATTGATCAGGGAGAGGATCTCGACGGCGCGCGCCGCGTAGAGCCCCTCCTCCAGCTTCGGCGTCGGGCCCTTGTCCCCCAGCTCCTTGCTGACCCAGGTGCAGGTCTGCCGGGCGCGCAGGGCCGTCGAGCAGAGGATGAGGTCGGGCACGGCGTCGTTCTCCACCATCCAGCGCCCGGCCAGGGGCGCGTCGAGGTGCCCGCGGGAGCTGAGCGAGCGCTCGTGGTCGGGCACACCGGCCCGCCACTCGGCCTTCGCGTGGCGCAGCAGCATAAGCCGTTTGAGGTGATGGGTTGCCATAGGCGGAAGTCTATCGGCCCTGCTCCCCCCAGGAGCCGGGCCGCGGCCGTTCCGGGCCTAGATGGAGTATTCGGGCGCAGCCCAGACGACGACCTCGGGGTGGTCGTAGAACCGGTAGCCCTGGCCGCGGACGGTGCGGACCGTGTTCGCCAGGCGTCCCAGCTTGGAGCGCAGCCGCCGGATGTGGACGTCGATGGTGCGCTCGTTGGGCACCTCGTCGACGTTGCGCCACAGCCCGCTCAGCAGTTCCTCGCGGCACACCGTGCGGGCACCGTTCTCCACCAGGTAGTTCAGCAGTTCGAACTCCTTGAAGGTGAGGTTCAGGGCCTGCCCGTCGAGGTGCACCTCGCGGCGGGAAAGGTCGATGAGCACGCCGCTGGGACGGGGCGCCTGCGCGTGCGGGTGCATCCCATGGTGGTCCGGGCGCTGGCGGCGGACGGTCGGGTCGCCCAGGGCTGCGCGGACGACGTCGATGTCCGAGCCCGGGGCATCCGCCGGCGCCAGGGCGACGGCCGCGTGGCTCTCCGCCGTCGGCACGAGCGAGCGGACGTAGGCCCGTACGTCCTGGGCGAGCCGGGACAGGGTGGTGCCGTTCGCCGCCGCAGTGTCCTCATCGAGGGCGACGTAGAGGACGAAACCGCGCGCACTGGTGTCGCCGGTAATGGCCTGGGGCCCGGGGACGCCGTTGGGCGTGATGACGGGAGTGGGTGCGGTCATCGGATGCGGCTCGGATCCGACGGCCTGCAGCGGCCGGTGGGACGGCTGCACTGTTGGTGCGCCGTTGGGGCCGTAGGCGTAACCCGAGCCGTACTGCGGCCTGGTTGCGCCGCGGTTTTGCTGGGTGCGGAGGGATATGTGGACGTAGCCCGAAGTAACTGACATGAAAACAACCTCAAAGTGGTTCGCCGTGTAACGGCGCGAATGCCTGGGGGAAGCTCGGCCCGGACGAAACTGGGGTGGCGCCCGCCGTGGACCGGTAGTTGCAGAAACAGGTTGGGGTAGATCTGTTACGCGTGCATTCGACAACAGTGCGGCCCCGCAACGGATGCGGGATCCGCAGCGGCAACTGCGGCTGCAGATGCTGTTGAGTTGGTGTTCACAGGAGAGATTATTGCACGTCACATTGTGTTACGCGCAAGTAACAAGGGCCCTAATTCCGCGCGGTGGCGCGGATTTCGGCGTATGCCGGCAGGGAAATGTCAGCCGACGACGCCGTACAGGCGGTCGCCGGCGTCCCCGAGTCCGGGGACAATGTAGGACTTGTCGTTGAGTTTCTCGTCTATCGAGGCAAGGACAATCGTGACATTCGTGCCCTCGAGTTCCTCCTTGAGGACGGCGAGCCCTTCGGGGGCGGCCAGCAGGCAGATGCAGGTGACGTCGGCGGCGCCGCGCTTGAAGAGGAACTTAATGGCCTCGCGCAGGGTGCCCCCGGTGGCCAGCATGGGGTCGAGCACGAAGACCTGGCGTCCGGTCAGGTCATCGGGCAGCCGCTCGGCGTAGGTGATCGCCTCGAGCGTCTCCTCGTTGCGGGCCATTCCGAGGAAACCGACCTCCGCGGTGGGCACGAGCCGGGTCATGCCCTCGAGCATGCCGAGCCCGGCGCGGAGGATGGGCACCACCAGCGGGGTGGGCTTGACCAGCCCGACGCCCACCGCCGTCTCGACGGGGGTCTCGACCTGCACGGGGTGGACCCGCACCTCCCGGGTGGCCTCATAGGCGAGGAGGGTGACCAGTTCCTCGGTCAGCAGCCGGAACACCGGCGACGACGTGTTCTTATCGCGGAGAACGGTCAGTTTGTGGGCCACAAGGGGATGGTCGACTACCAGTACGCGCATAGGTCAAAAGTACCATTGGGAGCATGAACCCACCTTCGCCCGGCGCCGGCTCCGATCATTGGCACTGGATGGGCCTCGCCCTGGACGCGGCGCGGCGGACGGGCCTAGGTGCCGACGTCGGCAGCGCGGACGTGCCGATCGGCGCCGTCGTCGTCGGCCCGGACGGCAGCGTGGTGGGCACCGGCTGGAACCAGCGCGAGGAACTCGGTGACCCCACCGCCCACGCGGAGGTGCAGGCCATCAGGCAGGCCGCAGAGGCCCTCGGGAGCTGGCGGCTGGAGGGCTGCACCCTGGTGGTGACCCTGGAGCCGTGTGCGATGTGCGCCGGGGCCTCGGTGCTCGCCCGGATCCCCCGGGTGGTCTTCGGCGCCTGGGACCCCAAGGCCGGGGCCTCCGGGTCGGTGTTCGACGTACTGCGGGAGCGGCGGTTGAACCACTGGACCGAGGTCTTCCCGGGCGTGCGCGAAGCCGAATGTGCCGCGTTGCTCAAGGACTTTTTTGCCGCCCACCGCACGGGTTCCGCCGGCGCGAGGTGATGCCTAGGCTGGAATTCCAGCACGGAAAGTTCAGCGCGCCCGCACAGCGAAGGAGCATTGATGGATACCGAGCAGGGACGGCATGCAGGAACTGAGGAAGATCCTTGAGAAGGCCGACATCGCGATCCTCACCACTCAGAACGCGCAGGGGCAGCTCGTCAGCCGTCCCCTGGCGGTGCACGGCAAGGACTTCGACGGCGACCTGTGGTTCTTCACCGAGGACCCCTCCCCCAAGGCCGACGAGATCCGGGGCAACCCGCAGGTGAACGTGTCGGTCAGCACCGGGAAGGGCTACCTCTCCATCGCCGGCACCGCCTCCCTAAGCCGGGACCAGGCGAAGATCGATGAGCTGTGGGGCCCTACGGTGTCGGCGTGGTTCGAGAACGGCAGGGACGATCCCGCCGTCGCCCTGATCAAGGTCGACGCCGACACCGCCGAGTACTGGTCGATGGACGCCCCGCGGGTCGTTTCGGCGGTCAAGATGGTGAAGGGGCTCGTCACGGGGACTCGGCCGGACTCGGGGAAGAACGAGGTCATCGACCTCTAAGGCGCCCGGCTTCGCGGGCCGCGTAGCGTCCTGTTTTGGGTTCGGGGCCCTCGACCCGGTAAAGTAGCGGCGTTGGTGACGTGTCCGAGCGGCCGAAGGTGCAACACTCGAAATGTTGTTTGGTGTAAAAGCCAACGTGGGTTCAAATCCCACCGTCACCGCCAGCGAAAACCCCCGGGAAGCCGGGGGTTTTCTGCATTTTCGGGGCCTTCGTGGTGCATTTTTGGCGCATACCTCGAAGAATCACCGCCACATCGGGGTGTGCTACCGCACGCGCTTTCGCGAGTCGATGGCCTCGGTGGCGTTCGGCCAGCAGCAAGGTAGTCAAAGACGGGCGGGCCACAGCTCCTCCGACAGGTGTCTTGGAACCGGTCTTCCCAGCGGGGTCGGTGGACGGTAAATACCGACCGTCTTGACCAGGCCCGTGAGCTTGCCGATCAGTGTACCGGGACCGAGGCCCCTACCCTTTTCTAACGCATCTAGTAGTGGCACTCCACCGGGGGCTACGAGAACGGTCTGATGGTCTCACACAACATAACGACGGCTATCGGCGCTCTGAAAACACGGGAATGGACGTAGCTGCGAAGCTCTCGGCCGGTGCCTTTTCTCCGGCTTCGCCACGATTACCAGAGAAGTGCACGATGTTTGTCGCAGCCCCCTGGAACGGGCACCGCGCGGTCATCGGAATGAGGCACGAATCTCCTCAATGGCCATCTCCGGGCTTTGCAGGTGGGCGTAGTGTCCCACCTCAGGAAGAATACGGATGTTCGCGTTAATCCTTTGCGCGAACTCGATCCCCATTTCCTTCCTGATGAAGTTGTCCTTCTCGCCCCAGACGACGTTCACGGGCGTTTTGAGCTTGTCGATGTTCGCCTCAAGATAATCTTCATCCCGCGTAAAATGGGCGTAGTAGTGGTAGAAGGCGTCAGGCGGTGTCATTCCGCCATGGCTCCATGTGCGGGAGACGTCATCCTTGAACTCAGCCGAAGCCTCAAACCGCGCTTCTTGGGGAATACCTCCCTTCAAGGAGGTGTCGAGAAGCTCCGCACTGGTCCTGCTTTTGAAGCCGGCGAGCGTCGCACTTGCTGAGGGTTCCGACTTCAGACTTTGCAATCCGTCGAGCATGTACTGAGGCCTGTTGAACGGCGCGAAATCACCAACAATGATGGTCCTGGCGATCTGCGGATCGTCGAGAGCTGCTAGCAGGGCCGGGAGAGCTCCGATGTCGGTCGCATAGATCGTGAGCGTCGATGTCGCGATGTTGGACTTCTTGATGTAGTCCCGCAGAACACGCGCGTAATCTTTGGGCGAGTACGAAAACTTGTCGGCCGGGGGCCGCGATGAAAGACCATAGCCTGGCCAGTCGATGGCATGGACTTCGTAGTCCGTGGACAGCGCCAGGGACATGTCTTTCCAGGCATACAGCGTCTCCGGAAATCCATGCAGGAGAAGCACAGTTCCCTTTGGCGTGGTGGCCTGCCCCACCATCCTTCTGAGCGTGATGTCTAGATCGATCTTGACGTACCCGAGTTCGAGTTTGGGATCCATTGCCTCAGTTCCTAACTTTGTTGGGGTATGGGTGGTGCAGGTTTGAGCTCAAGGTTTGAGCTCATGACATTGGAGGTGTCCCACCCGCTCGACGGCGGGAGTTCTGTGCTTTTGTGGGTCACCCCTGCCAGCGACACACTCGTAGCCGAGTCCGCTCAGAACCTATTTCCGGACGTTCTTATGCCGGTCGTTTCCCAGCCGGTTGGACGGGCGTGGGCCTCAGGTGGTCCTGGGTGAGCTGTTGAGGACCATGGAGGCGAGTTCTTTGGCGAGGCGGGCCGCGTCCGGGTGGGCGTCCAGGTGGGAATTGGCGACCGCCCCGTCGTAAAGCAGCCCGAGGCGGGCCGCCACATCGGCAGCGTCAGTGAATCCTGCTTCTTTGCACAGGGCCAGAAGGGTATCGGCGAGCCAGTCCCGGAAAGTACGGAGGGCTTTGGCTTCTACGCTGCCGGGGAGGGCTTCGGCGTTTGCGTTGGCGAAGGCGCAGCCCCGGTAACCCGGGGCAGCAACCGCTTCGTTCAGGGCGTCGAAGATTGCCAGCAGTTTTTCGATTGGATCTTTCAGGCCTTGCTGGTGCCGGGCGATCCGGTCGCGTCGCCGCTGATCCCTGCCTTCAAGGTAGGCGGCCACCAAGTCGTCCTTGCCCGAGAAGTTGTAAAAGAGCGAGCCTTTGGCAACCCCCGCCTCTTGGATCACTTTGTCGATCCCGACCGTGTGGACACCTTCCGAGTAGAACAAGCGGTCAGCAGCCTCGAGGAGGCGCTGCCGTGCAGACGGACGCGTTGAAACCATGCACCAAGACTATCAGACAGATCTGTCTAAAAATAGATTGACCTTGCTAGACCGATCTGTCTAACCTGTTAGACCGATCTGTCCAAGGAGAATCCCACGTTGCCCCGTCTACTAGCGCCCAGCACTTCCTCTTTCGCCGGACTGACGGTGGTTTTCGCCGCGTTCTTTTTTGCTGCCGGTGCCCCCACACCGTTGCTCTCGCTCCGCCAGCAGGAGTGGGGCTTCTCGGCCGGCAGCCTGAGCATCGCCTTTGCCGTCTACGCGTTGGGCCTCCTAGCGGCACTGCTGGTGGGCGGCTCCCTTTCCGACCACGTCGGCCGGCGCCCGGTCATGCTCGCCGCGCTGTATATGGAGGTTGTTTCAATGCTGGTGTTCCTGCTCGCACCCACAATTACCTGGGTGATTGTTGCCCGTGCCCTGCAAGGCCTGGCCACCGGTGTCGCCACCAGCGCCTTCAACGAGCACGCCCCGGCGAAGCTGAAGAAGTTGGCGAGCGGCCTCGCCACAGCATCCGTTGCCGGCGGTCTCGGCATCGGCGCCCTGGTAACCGGCGCCGCCGTCCAGTTCACCCCGGACGCCAACAGGCTCATCTTCACGATCCTCGCCGGCGTCATGGTCGCGGGAGTAATTTTTCTGAGCTTCACCTCGGAAACAGGTGCGAAGCGTCCCGGCGCCCTTCGTTCACTCTGGCCACGCCTCGTCCTCCCGGCGAGCATCCGCACTGACTTCTTCGCCGGCATCCCCGTGCACATCGCGGGCTGGATGTTCCCCGCCTTCTTCCTCGGGCTTTCCCCCGTGGTACTGCGGGTCCACTTCGGACTCGACGGCGGCCTGGTGGGCGGCTTGACCGCATCCGTTGGCCCATTCGCGGCGGCAATATCCAGCTTCGTCTTCGCCAAGCAGCCCGCCCGGCGCAGCACCGTGGTCGGCATGATCCTTGTCTTCATCGGGATCGTCCTGGTACTTGCAGGAATAAACGAAAGGTGGTTGGCCGCCGTCTGGATCGGGGCTGTCTTTGGAGGTTCCGGCTTCGGCGCTTCATTCGGCGGACAGGTCCGACTCATCGCCCCGCACATCCAACCGCACCAACGAGCCGGCGTCTTCTCCGGCGTCTACACCGCCGCTTACCTGGCGTTCAGCATCCCGGTCATCATCGTCGGGCAGCTCGCACCGCTGGTAGGGCTGGTGACAACCGTGCAGTTCTATGCCCTCACCATTATGGCCTTCGCCGCACTTTCCATCCTTGTGCAGGCGCAACGGCTGCGGAAGGACATCCGGCTCCAACCCTCAGCAGCCAACTCCCCCGCCTGACATACCCAAGAGGGCAAGGGCGGGCTCCCGCGCACGATCCCGTTCCTCAACGCGCGGGCGCTAGGTAGTCGACGTGTCGTCTAGCGGACTCGACCTAAAGCCGAGAGCAGTCAAACAACTAACCAAACAACGTGTCCGGTCCACGCGCGCGCGATCGTGAGTATGTCAACATAATTCAGGACCACGAGGACGGCTCGATCCAAGACCACCGACGGCGCCGGCCGGTAACAGCGACTGCTCTACAGGCCGAGCATGGGAAATGGTTTATCCTGACTTATTTCCCGGACATATCTCCATACTGGAGGCCGCCGGCTGGCTAAGGGGCCCCCAGACGCCACCTTATGAGGCCCGCGATAATTGCGCCGCCTTCCACAACCAAGAAGAGTGTCGCAACCAGTCGTACCTGGCGTCGTTTTTGGATTCAGCGGTGTCTGTAAACACTCCTCGGCTGAACCCGTTCACGCCCACCGACGGCCACCCCATTCTCCGGGCGGCCGCCGGTTTCAGTGTTACGCGGCTCTAGTCCCCTGCAGGCGCTAGTGCTCCGCCTCGGCGGCAGCCTTCTGGGCGTCCTTCTCGGCGCGCAGAGCCGCCGCCTCGTGCTGCTCCTCGGCCTTCTCCTGATGAATAACCTCCGCCAGGAGCTTCTCCATCTCCTTGGCCACCCCGGCGGCCGAGGCAGGGTTCTGGCCGGTCACAAGCCGCTCGTCCACCACAACCTTCTCCTCGAACACACCGGCTGAGACATGGGTGGCACCCTGTTCCTCAAGCCGGTCCGCCAGGGAGAACGGAATGACCTTGTCCTTCCCTGCGGCCACCTCCTCCTCGTTCGTGAAGGCCGCGACCCTCCGCCCCTCGACAAGGCGGAACCCGTTTTCCAACTCCACATTCACCAGGCCGGCCGGTCCGTGGCAGACCGCCCCCACCACGCCGCCGGCGTTGTAGATGCTGGCTACCAGCTTCTGGAGGCCTTCGCTCTCCGGGAAGTCCCACATGGTGCCGTGGCCTCCCACGAGGTAGACGCCGTCGTACTGGTCGGCATTGACGACGTCGACGCGGGCCGTGTTGTAGAGGCCGGCGCGGGTGGTCTCGTCCTCCGTGAAGGCAACCTGGATGGGATCATCCTTATCCACCTCGTCGCGCGGGGGCTGGCCGCCCTGAATCGAGGCAAAGTCGACGAAATGCCCGGAATCCTTGAAGACCTTCCAGGGATGTGCAGCTTCGGCCACGTTGTAGCCGGTCTTCTCTCCGGTGTCGCCGATCTCGGAAACGCTGGTCAGTACCATGAGGATTTTCTTCATGAAGTGCTCCTTTCGTCCGACTTCCACCCTACGCCCCGGCGTATTCGGGCCTCCCTCCCGCTCGTCCAGTCCCAATCGGGGAGAAGCTGCAAGCTGTTCCCTCGGCCGATCTGTGCCGATACTGTGAACACGGGCAGCGTCAAATACCGCCCGGTGGGGGACCAAGACGGACGAGGAATATTCAACTCTCAGGAGGAAATATGACTGAATCACAGCAGGATCCCAGCGAGGCGGAAATCGCCATGGCTGGCGCCGCGGGTGCTAACGTCGGGGGTTCTGACGGCGGTGCCGATGGCGGTGCCGACGGCGGTGCGGACGGAGGCGCCGACGGCGGTGCGGACGGAGGCGCCGACGGCGGAGCAGACGGAGGCGCTGACGGTGGAGCCGATGGCGGAGCCGACGGCGGTGCGGACGGTGGCGCAGACGGCGGAGCGGGCATCTGAGCTGGGGCACTCCTCCTGAGGACCCCAGGCGCCCGAGCGCCGGGGTCCTGGAGACACGCCTGATCGACATCGACCGCGAACGGTTCGCGAACGAGGTCTGGGGACAATCAGCGCTGCTCACGCGCGCCGCCGGCGACTTCTCCGACCTGTTCTCCTCCGACGCCGTCGACGAACTGGTCTCCCGCCGCGGACTGCGCACGCCCTTCCTCCGCGTCGCCAAGGGCGGCTCCACCTTTCCCGACTCCTCCTTCACCTCCCCGGCCGGCGTCGGCGCCACCATCTCCGACCAGCTCGATGACACCGCCCTGTGGCGGAAGTTCGCCGACGGCGCCACCCTGGTCCTGCAGGCGCTGCACCGCACCTGGGAACCCATCGCGGACTTCAACGCCCGGCTGAGCACCGAGCTCGGACACCCGGTGCAGGCCAACGCCTACATCACCCCGCCCCAGAACCGCGGGTTCGACGACCACTACGACGTCCACGACGTCTTCGTCCTGCAGATCGAGGGCACCAAGCGCTGGATCATCCACGAGCCGGTCCTCCCGGACCCGCTACGCGACCAGGTGTGGACCGACCGCCGCTCCGCCGTCGCCGACGCCGCGAAAGGTGAGGCCTACATCGATACAGTGCTCGAGCCCGGCGATGTCCTCTACCTGCCGCGTGGCTGGCTGCATGCCGCCCAGGCGCAGGGCGAGGTCTCCATCCACCTCACGCTCGGCATCCACAGCTGGACCCGCTACGCGCTGGCCGAACAGCTCGCCCAGGCCGCGCTGGCGGAACTCCGCGACGACCCCGAGATGCGCCGGACGCTCCCGCTCGGCATCGACGGACCGGCCGGGGAGGTCGACCTCGTCCGCAAACGCCTGGCCGCCGCCGTCGCCGACGCCGATTCCGCTGCCCTGTTCCACCGCAGCCGACGTGGCCAGGGACGCCCGGCGCCGCTCGGCCCGCTGGCCCAGCTCGCGGCCGTCCAGAAACTCGGCCCGGAGTCCGTCGTGCGGCTGCGCGGTGCACTTGAAGCGCGGCTTGAGGGATCGCGCCTGGACACCCGGGTGGGCTGGCTCGATTTCCCCGAGGCCGATCTGCCGTCGGTGAGGCGCCTGCTCGACGGCGGGGCCCACACCGCGCACGAGCTCGGCGGCGAACTCGTCGAGAGGTTGCTGCGCGCGGGGGTTCTCGTCCCCGCGGAACCGTAACGACCGCCATGGAACGCTTCTTCTGCGCCGACGGTGCCCGGGTGCGGGGCGACCCGATGGCCGGCACGGCGCCGAACGACGTCGTCTGGGTCCTCATCGAGCACCGCGGCCGGTGGCCGTTCAACAGCTTCGACGGGCTCACCCTCGAGCCCGAGACGAAGGACCTCGTGATCACCGCCGCCCAGGCGGCGCGGGCGCGGGTACTGCTGGTGCGGCGGCCCGGCCGCCGTCGCCGCGAAGGCCCCAACCGCTGGGCCGTCCTGCGCCATGACGGATCCGGCGCCCACCGCCAGCAATGGGGGTCCTGGAGCCGTGAAGAGGATCTGGCGGAGATCGCAGCCGCCCTTACCCGGCCGGGCGAACTCGGCCACCCGCCGGTCCTCCTCGTCTGCACCCATGGCCTGCACGACACCTGCTGCGCGCTGCGCGGACGTCCAATTGGACGTGTGCTGAGTGAACGCTGGTCCGAGCAGGTGTGGGAATGCTCGCACGTCGGCGGTGACCGGTTTGCGGCCAACGTCGTCGTCGCGCCCGACGGCGTCTACTACGGCGGCCTCGACGCCGAGTCGTCGGTCGCCACTGTGGAAGGGCACCTCGCCGACTCCATCCACGCGGAGTACCTGCGCGGCTACACCGACCTCCTCCAACCCCAGCAGGCCGCAGTGGCTGCGGCGCTCGAACGCTTCGGTCCGGCAGGCCGGCGGGACTATACGGTCGCCGGCACAAGCCGCCACGGTGACCTCTGGCGGATCCGCCTCACCGCTCCCCCGCCCCACCCCGCACAGACCGACGTCGAGCTGCGGGTCCGCCGTGCCCCACCGAACCAGTTGACCTGCCGCGCGCCGGCGCCGGGCTCGGTGGTCGTGTACGAGACGGTTTCGATCACGGCCGTGTGAAACCCTGGTCGGGAACCTACTCGATGGCACCCTGGAAGATGGCGTCCTGGCCGGCCCCGGTGGGATCCGCAATCTCCACCTGGACGAGGTCCGCATCGGCAGCGGCGATGCCGTAGGCAAACTTCGCGGTTTCGGTTCCGCCGACCGGGATGGTCGAGAGGACCTCCGTGCCGATGCCCGTGTCCGAATCGACAACCGGCTGAACCGCTGTGCCGGAGTCACCGGCACGGACCGTGGGCAGGTTCATCAGGCCGCCATCCACTTCCTCCTCGCCGTTGTTGACCACCGTGATCTCGAAGACCGCGTACTGGCCGTCGACGGCCCCTGGCGCGCTGCCGGACGCGGCCTCGAACCCGTGGGATTGGAGGGTCACCTCCACGCCCCCGTCGAAGGTCACGGTGTCGCCGAACGCCGCACTCTGGTTCGAGGGGACTTCCTCGATGGCGTCCTGGGTCGTGGGAGGCTCGCTCGGGGGCGTTTCTGCCGACTCTCCTCCGCCACAGCCCGACAACCCGAGCCCGATCAGGAGAGTGGCGGTAAGTGCGATGGAGTTCCTCATGACGCCCCCAACATTGAAGTCGCCGGCCGGGATCATGCCAGCGTACCTACACTCTAATTTCAGGCCCCGGGAGTTTCACCTAAATTACCGAACCTGTGGCCACCGGACGGAGGGGCGCTGCCGCTCCTGTCAAGGAGCCCGCAGGGAGGAGTGCCCCAAAAGGCACCGGCGTAGGCATTCGCCATGAGAGATGACCGCGCCGACGACGCCCTGGTGTGGGCGAAGCTTTCCCCGGCCACCCAGGACCTCCTCAAGTCCGACCCGAACGCCCCGTTGACCGCCGACACCCTCGAGGAGCTCGCCCACGTCGGCGGCACCACCACGGCTTCCTGGTGGACAAGCGTCTCAAGGGATTCGGGGAACGTCCGGCTGCCCGAGCACTTCCAGGACTACGTCACCTCGCTGGACCGGCGCGGCGGCGACATCAATAGCTGAGCCTCAGCTTCGCCGCACCAAGCGCCGGCCGGCGCGGTAGAGCCGCCGCTGCGCCTCCTCCGGGGGAACATACTCCCCCACGGTGCTGTAGGTGCCCAGCGGCACCACCGAGTTGATGATCGTGTCCGGATAGACGTGCACAAGGTTGAGCGACTGGGCGCCGTCCCGGCCGCGGGATCCCCCGACCTCAACATTGAGGTCCTGGGTGTAGCAGGTCGCCGAGGCCACCGACACCGGAATCCCGGCGAAGGTCGCCGAGGACGAGAAGTGGAGGTGTCCGCCCAGGATCAGCCGGACATCGGTTCCCTGGAGCGCCTCCCTGAGCCGGCTCTGGTGCCGCAACTCGGTCAGGATGGCGAGGTCCTGAATCATGGGCACCGGCGGGTGGTGCATCGCCAGGATGGTGCCCTCGGGGGTCGGCCGCGCGAGCTGGCCCGCAAGCCACTCAAACTGCTCGGCGCAGATCTCCCCGTAATGGTGGCCCGGAACCGAGGTGTCGAGGGTGATCACCCGGAGGCCGCCCAGCCGGTAGCTGCGGTACAGCGGGGTGTCCACCGGCGGCTCCCCGAGCAGCCCCGAGCGCAGCCGGGCCCGGTCGTCGTGGTTGCCCATCAGCCAGATCAGCTGTGCCCCAAGCCGGTCGGCGATGGGCTCGACGATGCCGCGCAGCCTCGCATAGGCCTCCGGGTGCCCCTTGTCTGTGAGGTCCCCGGTGAAGATCATCGCCTCCGGTTCGACGCCGGAGGTGAGGGTCTGCTCAAGGAGCGCCCGCAGCCGGGCCCCGCTGTCCACCCCGCCGTACAGCAGCCCATCAGCCACGAGGTGGGTGTCGCTCAGGTGCAGGATCACGTGGCTGGCAGGCGGGTGTTCGCGCGAGAATTCGGCGCCCGCGCGTTCTTCCCCCATGGACCCCATCGCCTAGGCTGTTGCTTCCTCGGTCTCGGCGGGGTGCATTTGGCCCGTGAACACCAGCTTTTCCATTGCGACCGCGATCCGGTCCCAGTGGTGGCGTTTCAGCAGCCGCTTCAGTTCCGCCGACGGGGCACGTCCGGCCCGCCCAACGAGCCGTTCACAGGCCGCGGCGAAACCTCCGCCGTCGTCCTGCAGGTCGACGACGCCGGTGAAGTCGGCGACGACGTCGGGAACCCGGGTCGAGACGACCGGCAGCCCGCAGGCGAGGTATTCCAGGGTCTTCGTGGGACTGATCGAGCGGGTCGCCTCATTGAGGGCAAAGGGCATCAGGGCCACGTCGAGTTCGGCCATCAACCGGGGAAGGTCCTCATAGGACTGCTGCCCGAGGTAGGAGATGTTCGGGGCCTGGGGCAGGTCCGCGGGATCAATCTTGCACACCGGCCCGATCATGTGGATGTCCCACCCGGGCAGCTGTGCGGCGAGGTCCGCCAGGAGCTCCAGGTCCAGCCGCTCGTCGAGGACGCCGACATACCCGGCCACCGGGCGCTCCCGGTTCCGCTTCGCATGCCTGCCCGCGGCGGCGTAGTGCTCGGTCGCGACGCCGCTGGGCACCAGGTGCGCATCCTCGCGGCCCTGCCTCACCACCGAACGGTGCAGGGAGCGACCGCCGGCGAACACGACGTCGGCGCGGCGCAGCGCCTGGCGCTGGCGCACGACGAGCTCCGGCGCCGCATCCTTGAACGCCGCGAGGTCATCCATCACGTCGTAGACGAGGGTGGTGGGCGCCAGCGCCAGCGCGGCCTCGAGGGCCAGCGGGGTGTAGATCCACACGACGCGCTCGCCGGCCGGCGGTCCGATGAGCTGCGGTAGCTGCTCGATGTAGTCGGGCATCACCTCGTCGAAGAAGCCGACGTGCCTTCCCTGTTCGGGGATCTCGAGCCACACCCGGGTCAGCCCCTCAACTTCCTGGGTGCCAAGCCGGTTCCGGGTCACCTCGACGCCGGCGGGGGTGAGGGGTTCCTCGACGAACCAGGTGGTGCGGGCCGGCGCCTTGCCGAGCCGCGACATGAGCTGCTGCGGGCGCTGCCAGACCCAATCCCACCGCAGGTGCGACAGCACGATGAGTTCACTTTGCATCGACGATCCTCAATTCCATTCGAGTGGTGGTTCGGGGGAGGCTGGAACCGATATCGGTGCTCGGGGGCGTCGAAAAGTTCCAGTGGGACATCTGCGGGAAGTACCCGCGCAGCCACGTGTTCACGGGCTCCGCGAAGGAGTACGCCGGCAGATCGACGGCCCGCACCCCGGCGGCGGCACGGGCATACGCGGCGGACATCACCGATTCCCGGCGGTCCAGCAGTTCGTCCAGCCAGTAGACGCCCACCGGATCGACGTGCCCGTCGCAGCGGAACAGCAGCGAATCCCAGTCGGTCGAGTCGATGACGGGGAACCAGCACAGGCCCTCGACGGCGACGCCGCGCGCCTGGGCCTCCTCGCACTGCTCGAGCACGTACTTGAGCCAGCCCGCCCGGTCGCCGGTGTGGCCGCGGACATTCGTCTCGGTGATCATGCAGGAAAGGCCGTAGCGCTCCCAGTACTGCCCGATCTGGTCGGCCAGCGGCAGGGGCGTCGGGGTGGGGGCGGTCCCGCCCTCGGCGGAAAAATTCCACTGGCAGTGGGCGTAGTAATCGAGCCCCAGGACGTCGACGAAGCCCGGCTCAAGGCCCTGCAGCCGCTCCCCGCCCACCGGGGCGAGGTCGCGGCCGAGCTGGCTCCCGGCGTCGTAGCCGCGCCCGAGGAAGCTGTCGAGCACCAGGAAGCGCCGTTCGTTGGCCATGTCGGCGTACGCCTGGCCGGGGGCGTCGGACCCGGTGTGAAACTCGCAGGTGTCGACCCAGACGTGCCGGGCGCCGGGCAGGAGTTCCCGGTAGAGCCGGCTCGCCTCGGCCACCGCGGGCAGGACGTTGGCGATGAGGTCGATGAAGCCCCGGAGTCCGGAGTGGTAGGGCGGCCAGATCGCCTCATGCCCGGAGAGGAAGAGCGTCGAGAAGGGCTCGTTGAAGAGCGTGTACTCCTCCACCCACGGGTAGCGGCGGGCGAACGCCTCCGCGTAGCGCAGGTAGGCCGGGCCGAACCGGGCGTCGCCGAAGCCGCCCTCGAGCCAGGTGGGATAGCTGGTGTGGTGCACCAGGTCCACGATCGGCCGGAAGCCGTTGCCGCGCAGGTGGTTCAGCACCTCGTCGGTGGCCGACCAGTCGAAGACGCCCTCGACCGCCTCGAGGCGGTGCCACCGGACGGGATAGCGGAGCCGGGTGATGCCCGAGCGGCGCAGCAGCTCCAGGTCGTCCCGCCACCGGATGTCGTGTTCGGTGGTTTCGAAGATGTCCCGGTCGTGGGCGGGCAGGAAGGTGCTCTCGAACCCGCCGATGATCTCGATGGGCGGTCCGGGCGGCCGAACGCTTGGCGCCATACGGTTCTCCTGTCGATGGCGGAGCCGAAAAGGCATCCGGATAAAGCTGGGTCACCAAATAGTAAGGCTGCTTACTACCTTGCGGCGAGGAAAATCTCAGCGGGGATTTTCCGCTGAATCACGCCGGGCGTCTGCCGAGTTCCTCGTAGACGGTGTCGAGCAGTTCGGCCGCACGCAGGTTGAGTCGGCGCGACTCGTCGAGGTCCGCGTCGAGGCGGATGACCTCCGCGCGCAGGGCCTCGATCTCCTGCTGGAGGACGGGGATGGTGTCGATTCTCTGCAGGATTCCTGGAATCGCCGCGCGCAGCAGCTTCCGGCCCGGCCGTCTCAACTTCTCGCCTACAGCACTCATGGCTTGCTCCTTCGAACGATCACCCGGCGGATCTCAATACCCGCCGAGTCCGACAACGGAACTTCCGTTTCCTCTTCGATCTCCAGCCCGTACCGGGCCAACTGCTCCACGAACCGCCGCCACTCCACGGGCCGGTACTCGAGCCAGCTCGGCGACCCCACCTCCCCGCCGATGCCGACCTCGAAGTAGGCCCGCGCCTCCGGCTCGGCCAGCAGGTGCTTCACCAGCTGGAGGGTCGTATCCCAGCCCAGCGGGCTGAGCGCGTTGAAGAGCTGGTTCCCGTACACGTGCACCGGGCCCGCCAGCTGCGCGCATTGCCTCCGCAGGCGCATCGCATGCCGGGCCATATAGAGGTTCGTGTACTCAAAGCGCAGCCGTCCGTCCTCATCCCCCGCCCCGCGGGCGAAGACCAGGGCCGGCCTGCTGTAATCCACCCCGAGCACCGAATGTCCCTGCGCCGCGAAGTTGCGGGCATCGGCGCCCAAGCCGCAGCCGAGGTCGAGCACCGAGGATCCGGGGCCAAGCCTGCCGGCGGTGGCGAGCGCGAAGGACGACGGCGGCGGTGCAGGGTCCACCTCGATCTCGGCCCGGTGCTGGTCCTCCCAGTTCTCACGGTCGACGTCGAAGTGGTTGAGCCACCAGTAGAACCGCCGCCCGGCCGACGGCGGGGTGACGAACCGGAACGCCGGATCGGGGGTTCTCCAGCCGGGACCGTAGATGGCGGTGAGCATCCGCTCCGGCTCCGCGGGCCCGGGCAGCATCCGGCCGTTGACGTTCACCGGTTTCAGCGGCAGGATCCGTACCTCCCCGGCTCGCTCACGGGCGTGGAAGGTGCCGTGGAACCAGCCGGAGCAGACGAAGTAGGTGAAGATGTCGAGGTAGAAGCGGTCGGTGACCGTTCCGCCGGGGTACATCAGCTGAAGGTGTCCACTGGAGTGCCGCACCACCTCGTGGCCCTCCGCGACGAGCATCCGCTCGAGCGCGTAGCTCTCGAGGGCGACGTCGGAGGGGTTTTCGTACCGGCTGAGGTAGGCGAGGTCGGCGTCGTCGTCGCTTGGGAGAATCCGTCCGTCGCGCACCGGGCCGAGCAGGGTGCCCCCGGTGACGAAGAGCTCGATCCCCGCCCGGTCCCGGACGAGCGCGATGAGCCGTTCGGCCTCGTCCAGTACCCCTTCGAGGAGCGAGGCCTCGCGGCCCTCAAAGGAGCGCGCGATCCTTCCCCACTTGTTGACCACCAGCGGGATGCCCGTGGCCGGCTCGCACAACAGCAGCTCGGTGTCGCTCTCGTCGAACTGGACGGGCTGTTCACTGCCGATCATGGCTCCGTCGCGTTCGACGGCCAACCGCGCCCGGCCACGGAGCCGCTCGGCGAGCGCCGGCGGCCACTCGACGCTCACGCCGTCCCAGCCGGCGCCGTCCTCCGGCACCCGGAACGTCCAGATCCGGCGCCCGGCGAGCAGGACCGACACGGCCGACCCCGGGGCGAGGTCCGTTCCGGTGACGGTCAGGCGTTTGGTGTCGGCGGCAAACGACGCTGTCACTTCGCGGTTTCCAGGGAGACGTGCAGGGGGTCGGTTGCGGGCAGCCGGACGTCGAAGACCTGCCCGGTGACGTCCGAGGCCAGCACCTGCGCGCTGACCCGTGCCACCTCCCCGACCGGCACAAGGGAGGTTTCATCCTCGACACCGAAGGCCCGAACCCGCATGGGCGTCGCCGTGCGGCTGGGGCTGATGCAGTTCACCCGGATGCGGTCTTCGCCCCACTCGTCGGCGAGTGCCTGCGTGAGGTTCACGACGGCGGCCTTCGTCGCTGAGTACACCGTGTACTTGGCCCGGCCGCGAGTATACGAACTGGAGGAGTACAGCAGCAGCGAGCCCTGGGAGTCGGAGAGGTAGGAATGGGACTCCTGGGCGACGATGAAGGCCGCCATCAGGTTGACGTCGACGTCGTGCCGGATCTGCTCGTCGGTGAGTTCGACGAGGGCCCCGATGGTCAGCACCCCAGCGGTGAGGACGACGTGGTCGATCCGCCCGTAGGTTGCCGACGCCGCGGCGAGCGCGCGCGCCACCGAGGTGCGGTCCTCGACGAAGGTGCCCGTGCCGGTGCGGCTGTGGCAGACGACGTTGGCTCCTTCGGCGTCGAGCTGGCGGGCGAGCTCCTCGCCGATGCCCGAGCTGCCGCCGAACACGACGACGGTGGCACCGCGCAGGCTCGAGACCGGGAACGGCACCGGTTCGACCTCCCGGTTCTTCAGCTGGAACAGCTTGTCCGCCAGGTGGATATCGATCGGGTGGGTGATCTTGATGTTCGCCTCATGCCCGGGCACGACGATGATCGGCACGTCCGGACGGTACTTCAGCACGACCGAGCAGTCATCGGTGGCCGTGAACGCCGGGTCCTGCCGGGCCAGGGAGTAGGCGTCCATGATGGTGTCCCAGCGGAAGGCCTGGGGTGTCTGCCCGCGGCGCAGGGAGGAGCGCGGGGGGACCGCCCGGATGATGTCGGACCCGTCCACTTCGATGATGGTGTCGGCCGAGGGGATGCCGGTGTCCACCGCGTCGTAGCTGTCGAGCGCGTCGATGCACGCCCGGATGATGGAGAAATCGACGAGCGGGCGGACGGCGTCGTGGAAGATCACCTTGGCGCCGGGCTCCGCGATGGCCTTCAGCGCCCGGTAGGAGGTGTCGTTGCGGTCGACGCCGCCCTCGAGGATCGCGGACAGGCGGGGAAAGCGGGACGCCGGGAGGAGTTCACGGGCACGGGCGATGCTGCCGGGGTCCATCATCACCAGGACCTCGTCGATGCCCGGGCAGGTCGAGAAGATCTCGACAGTGTGCTCGAGGCTCGTCCTGCCGGCGATGGGCACGAGCTGTTTGGGGATGTCGAGACCCATCCGCGTGCCGACTCCGCCGGCAAGGACGACGGCGATGGTCCGCCCGCCGGGGGCGGCTCCTCCACCCGGTCGCCCAATATAGCCCTCGTCAGTTGCCAACTCTCCACCCGCCTTTCGATCCCGCCGGAGTTTGGTAAGCGTACTGATATTTTTTGGTGTGGGCACTGTTTTTGTTCACCTCCCGGACTCTTGCGTTTTACCCGAAGTTTACCCATCGGCCGGGCCCCTCTCCGGCGCGATAGCCTGAGGAAATGGCAATCCGAGTACTGGCCGTGGGCCGGAAACATGAACCCTGGGTTTCCGACGGAATCGCCCGGTACGAGAAACGCCTCAAGAAGCCCTTCGACCTGTCCTGGCAGTTCCTCCCCCACTCCGCCCGGGAGGGCGACGCCGCCAGGGCCGAGGAATCGGAGCGGCTCCTGGCGAAGACTCCCGACGCGCGCGACTACGTGATCCTCCTCGACGAGCGGGGCAAGTCCATTGACTCCCCAGCCTTCTCCCGCACCCTGGGCGGGCCGCTTGACGCCTCACGGCCCGTGACCTTCCTCATCGGAGGCGCCTACGGCGTCGACGACACGGTGCACCGGCGTGCGGACTTCGTCCTTTCGCTGTCCAAGCTCGTGTTCCCGCACCAGCTGGTCCGGCTCATCCTCGCCGAGCAGGTCTACCGCGCCCAGGAGATCGCCGGACGGCGCTCCTACCACCACGAATAGGCCGGTTCCATAACGATCCCGACACTCAAGCCGTGGAATGCGCGCCGCCTCATGCATCACAGCCGCACCACGCCTACTGTGGCTTTATGACTTCGGGTACACCGCATTGGATCCTCGCCACCGCAGCTCTCGGCACTGCGGCCCTGCTCGGCGCGTGCGCGCCGGCGTCCTCCGAGCCCGCCGGCGCCGAGGGCCGCTCCAGCCCGTCGTCGTCGGCGTCGGCGTCGGCGTCGCCCTCCGGCGAAGCGTCCGAGGCGCCCTCGGCCACCCCGTCTGCCTCTGCGTCGCCCTCCGCGTCCCCGTCGCCCAAGCCTCCGGCCGGTGACGGCGGCGTTTGCACCGCGGCAGTGCTCTCCGGTGCCCTCACCACCGAACCGGGCGCCGGGGCGGCCGGGAGCGCCTACCGGACCCTGACCCTGACGAACACCTCCGATACGGCCTGCGACATGGCCGGCTACCCCGGTGTTTCCTACGTCGACGCCGCTGGCACCCAGCTCGGCGCACCAGCCGACCGCGGGGAGCCAGGTGCTGCCTTCGAACTCCAGCCCGGCGCCTCGGCGACGGCGGTCCTCCGCCAGGCCAACGCCGGCAACTACGGCGCCGCCTGCGCCGCGGTGCCCGCGGCCGGGCTGCGGGTCTACCCGCCCGGCGCAACCGATTCGCTCATCCTGCCGCAGGAAATCACCGCCTGCTCGGCCTCGTCGATCGTCCTGATGACGGTGGGCGCCATGCAGCCCGCGGGCTGACCCCGTCCGGCACGCCTCCGCCGGGTCCCCGCAGGCCCGGACTCCATTCCGGCAGACCGGAATGTCGGCAATCTGGGGGATGATGTTGGGGTGACATCGGTGTTGAGCAGGTTTACCCCCGCCACCTCGGAGTGGTTCGCCGGCGCCTTCTCCGCGCCCACCGCGGCGCAGGAGGGTGCCTGGAAGGCCATCTCGGCCGGATCGAACGCCCTGGTGGTGGCGCCGACCGGATCGGGCAAGACCCTCGCGGCGTTCCTCTGGGCCCTGGACCGCCTGCTGGTGAACGGGGAGGTCGAACCGGCGGCGGCGGATCCTGCGGCGGCCGCCAAGGGTTCGAAGGGCGCTAAGGGTTCCCCCGGCCCGAAGGACTCCCCGGCGAAGCCGGCACGCAGCACACGGGTGCTCTATATCTCCCCCCTCAAGGCGCTCGGCGTCGACGTCGAGCGCAACCTCCGCGCCCCGCTGATCGGCATCACCCAGACGGCCCGCCGGCTGGGCCTTCCGGCGCCGTCGATCACGGTGGGGGTCCGCTCGGGCGACACCCCGCAGGCCGAACGGCGCGCCCTGCTCACCCGGCCCCCGGACATCCTCATCACCACCCCCGAGTCCCTCTTCCTGATGCTGACCTCACGGGCCCGGGAGACCCTCTCGGAGGTCGACACCGTCATTGTCGATGAGGTGCACGCCGTCGCCGGCACGAAACGCGGAGCGCACCTGGCGGTGTCGCTGGCCCGGCTCGACGCCCTGCTGGGCAGGCCGGTGCAGCGGATCGGGCTCTCGGCCACCGTCGAACCCCGGGAGACCGTGGCGCGGTTCCTCTCCGGCAACGCCCCGGTGCAGATCGTCGCCCCGCCCTCCACGAAGAAGTGGGACCTGACCGTCTCCGTGCCGGTGGAGGACATGACCGAACTCGGCGGAGCCACCGGCGGCCCGGACGGCGGCGACGGCGACGCCGTGCCCCAGGCGAGCATCTGGCCGCACGTCGAGGAACGCATTGTCGACCTGATCGAGGAGAACCGCTCCACGATCGTCTTCGCGAACTCGCGCCGGCTCGCCGAACGCCTCACGGCGCGGCTCAACGAGATCCACGCCGAACGCCTCGAACGCGACGCCGCCTTGGCCGGAGGGGAAGCAGCCGGCGGGGAGGCGACCGGAGCGGACGGCGGGGAGGCACCCGGCGCTGCGGCCGGTTCCCCACCACGGCCCGCGGCGCCGCCGGCGCAGATCATGGCGCAGGCCGGCTCGAGCGCGGGCGCCGAGCCCCTGCTGGCCCGCGCCCACCACGGCTCGGTGTCGAAGGACCAGCGCGCCCTCATCGAGGACGACCTCAAGTCCGGGCGGCTGCGCTGCGTGGTGGCCACGAGCTCCCTCGAACTCGGCATCGACATGGGCGCCGTCGACCTCGTGGTGCAGGTCGAGTCCCCACAGTCCGTCGCCAGCGGCCTTCAGCGGGTGGGCCGCGCCGGCCATCAGGTCGGCGAGGTGTCCCAGGGCGTGCTGTTCCCAAAGCACCGCGGCGACCTGGTCAACACCACGGTGACCGTCGAGCGGATGCTCGCGGGCAAGATCGAACCGCTCGCCATCCCCGCGAATCCGCTGGACATCCTCGCCCAGCAGACCGTGGCCGCCGCGGCGCTGGGCACCATCGACGTCGAGGAATGGTTCGACGTCGTGCGGAAGTCCGCGCCGTTCGCCACCCTGCCGCGCTCGGCCTTCGACGCCACCCTCGACCTGCTCGCGGGACGCTACCCCTCGGACGAGTTCGCCGGGCTGCGGCCGCGGATCATCTGGGACCGGACCGAGGGGACGATCACCGGGCGCCCCGGCGCCCAGCGCCTCGCCGTCACCTCCGGCGGCACCATCCCCGACCGCGGCCTCTTCGGGGTGTTCCTCGTCGGTTCCGAAGGCGAGGGGGCCCGGGCCGGCGGCCGGCGGGTCGGGGAACTCGACGAGGAGATGGTCTACGAATCCCGGGTGGGCGACGTCTTCGCCCTCGGCGCCACCAGCTGGCGGATCGAGGAGATCACCCACGACCGGGTCCTCGTCTCCCCCGCCTTCGGCCAGCCCGGCAAGCTGCCGTTCTGGAAGGGCGACTCCCTGGGCCGCCCGGTCGAGCTGGGCCGGGCGCTCGGAGCGTTCGTCCGGGAAATGTCCTACGCACCCGAGGACCAGGCCCGCGAGCGGTGCCAGCGGATCGGGCTCGACGAATGGGCCGCCGGGAACCTGCTGACCTACCTTCGGGAGCAGCGCGAGGCCACCGAGGTGGTGCCCAACGACCGCACGCTCGTCGTCGAGCGCTTCCACGACGAGCTCGGCGACTGGCGCGTGGTGCTCCACAGCCCCTTCGGCATGCCCGTGCACGCCCCCTGGGCGCTGGCCGTTGGGGCGCGCCTCGAGCAGCGCTACGGCATGGACGGCTCCGCAATGGCCTCCGACGACGGCATCGTGCTGCGGGTGCCCCTGATGGAGGACGAGCCGCCCGGGGCGGAGCTGTTCCTCTTCGACGCCGACGAACTCGACGGGATCGTCACGGCGGAGGTCGGCGGATCGGCCCTGTTCGCCTCACGGTTCCGGGAGTGCGCCGCCCGGGCGCTGCTGCTGCCGCGGCAGAACCCGAGCAAGCGCAGCCCCCTGTGGCAGCAGCGGCAGCGCTCGGCGCAGCTGCTCGACGTCGCCAAGAAGTACCCGACCTTCCCCATCGTGCTGGAGACGGTGCGCGAGGTGCTGCAGGACGTCTACGATCTGCCGGCCCTCAAGGACCTCGCGGCCTCCCTCGAGCGCCGCGAGCTGCGGATGGTCGAGGTCACCACCCAGCAGGCCTCCCCCTTCGCCCGCTCGATGCTCTTCGGCTACGTCGCCTCCTTCCTGTACGAGGGGGACTCCCCGCTCGCCGAACGGCGGGCCGCGGCCCTCTCGCTCGACCCCACCCTCCTCAACGAGCTGCTCGGCCGCGCGGAACTGCGCGAGCTGCTCGATGCGAAGGTCATCGCCGACACCGAACGCGAACTGCAGCGCCTCCGCCCCGACCGGCGCGCCCGCGGGATGGAGGGCGTGGCCGACCTCCTGCGCCTCCTGGGCCCGCTGAGCATCGGCGACATCGCCGAACGGCTCGAGGGCACCGGAACCGCGGCCGACGGGTCCGGGCCCGACGGCGGGTCGGGATCCGACGGCGGGTCCGGATCCGACGGCGGAACGGCTGCGGCGCCGGCCGCCACCGAGGCCGAGGCCGCGGCCCTGGTGGAGCCGCTCCTGCGCGCCAACCGCGCCCTGACCGTCCATATTGCCGGGGTCGAACGGATCTCGGCCGTCGAGGACGCAGCCCGGCTGCGTGACGCGCTCGGCGTCCCCCTGCCGATGGGCATCCCGCTGGCCTTCATCGAACCCGTCGCCGACCCTCTGGGCGACCTTGTCAGCCGGTACGCCCGCACGCACGGGCCCTTCACCGCGGCCGAGGCGGCGGCCCGGCTCGGGCTCGGCGTGGCGGTCGTCGCCACGGCCCTGCAGCGGCTGGCCGCCGACGGGCGGACCGTCGAGGGCGAGTTCCGGCCCGCGGAGGCCGCCCCGCAGGCCGGGGAGACCACCGTGGTCCACCCCGCCGCCCCGAGCGAATGGTGCGACGTCGAGGTGCTGCGCCGGCTGCGGCGCCGCTCCCTTGCGGCCTTGCGGCAGGAAGTGGAGCCGGTCGACCCCGCCGCCTACGGCAGGTTCCTGCCGGTGTGGCAGCACATCGGCTCCGGGCTCCGCGGCCTCGACGGCGTGGCCACCGTAATCGACCAGCTCTCCGGGGTGCCGATCCCGGCCTCCGCGTGGGAACCGCTCATCCTGGGCCAGCGGGTCGCCAACTACTCGCCCGCGATGCTCGACGAGCTGACCGCCACCGGGGAGGTGGTGTGGTCGGGGGCCGGATCGCTCGCCGGGAACGACGGCTGGATCGCCCTTCACCTTGCCGAGAACGCGCCGCTGACCCTCCGCCCCGACCCGGCCTACGAGCCCTCCCCGCTCTCGGCGGCACTGCTCGAACTGCTCGGCGGCGGGGGCGGGTATTTCCTGCGCCAGCTCACCACCGCACTCGACGTGGACAGCGTCCCCTCCGACACCGACCTCGTCACCGCGCTTTGGGACCTGGTGTGGGCCGGCCGCGTCAGCAATGACACCTTCACCCCCGTCCGGGCGCTGCTGGCCGGAGGGCGCACCGCGCACAAGCAGCGCCAGCCGCCGGCACGCGCCCGCACCTCCCGCGCCGGGCGGCTCGGGCGCGCCCCGGGACGGTCCCTGACGAACACCTCGATGAGCCTTGCCGGCGGGCCCGACGGCGCCTCCGGGTACCAGCGGACCACCCCGCCGGTCGCGGCCGGGCGTTGGAACCTGCTGCCACCCGTCGAGAACGAGTCGACGCTGCATGCCCACGCCACCGCAGAGCTCCTGCTCGACCGCTACGGCGTCGTGACCCGCGGCGCCGTGGGCAGCGAGGGGGTGCCCGGCGGATTCGGCCTGATGTACAAGGTGCTTGCGCGGCTCGAGGAGATGGGCCGGTGTCGGCGCGGGTACTTCATCGAACAGCTCGGAGCCGCTCAGTTCGCCGTGCCCTCGACCGTCGATCGGCTGCGCTCCTTCAGCGCCGACAACGACCCCCGCTCGGAGGCCGCCGGGGGGCCGGTGCCGACGGCGACCGCCCTGGCCGCGACCGACCCGGCCAACCCGTACGGCGCCGCCCTGGCCTGGCCGCAGGCCGAGGGAGGGCACCGGCCCGGCCGCAAGGCCGGCGCCCTCGTTGTCCTCGTCGACGGCGACCTCGTGCTCTATGTGGAGCGGGGAGGCAAAACGCTGCTGGCCTTCACCGAGGACCAGCCCGCCCTTGACCTTGCCGCGGCGGCCCTCGTCGGCGTCATCCGGCGCGGCGCGGCCGACAAGATGGCGCTGGAGAAGGTCAACGGCGGCGACATCCTCGACACCGGGGTCGGCTCGGCCCTTGCGGCCGCCGGGTTCTACACAACCCCCAAGGGGCTGAGGATCCGTGCCTGAGGGGGATACGGTCTGGCGGGCCGCCCGCGACCTTCATGCGGCCCTCGCCGGTAAGGAGCTGACCCGCTGCGACATCCGGGTGCCGCGCTTCGCCACCGTGGACTTCACCGGCGACACCGTCGACGAGGTGGTCTCCCGGGGCAAGCACCTGCTGATCCGCGGCGGCGGCCCGGACGGCTGGGACATCCACTCCCACCTGAAGATGGAGGGGCTCTGGCACGTCTACGCCCACGGAGCCAGGTGGCGGCGGCCCGGCTTCAAGGCGCGGTGCGTCCTGGAGACCCGGGACAACGTCGTCGTGGGCTTCGAGCTGGGGTTCCTGCGCGTCCTGCCGCGCTCCGGCGAGGAGGAGGCCGTCGGCTACCTGGGGCCGGACCTGCTGGGCGCGGACTGGGACCCGGCCGAGGCACTGCGGCGGATGCTGAGCCAGCCCGAGCGGCCCCTCGGCCTGGCCCTGCTCGACCAGCGCAACCTCGCCGGCATCGGCAACGTCTACCGCTGCGAGCTCTGCTTCCTGGCCGGGGTCCACCCGCTGACGCCCGTCGGCGAGGTGCACAACCTGCCACGCATCGTCGAGCTGGCGAAGAAGCTGCTGGAGGCGAACAAGCTGCGGAGCACCCGCGCCACCACCGGGAACCTCCGCGGCAACAACCTGTGGGTGTACGGCCGCTCCAACCGCGGGTGCCTTCGCTGCGGCACCCCGGTGGTCCTCGAACAGCTGGGCGACAATGAACTCGAACTGCGGGACCTCTACTACTGCCCGCACTGCCAGCCGGCCGCCGGTGGTGCCCGTACCCTTGAAAGGTGATGAAGTCCCCCCTTCCGGTGCGCAACGGCGTCAACGCCACCCGGCTCCGCCTGCCCGACGAGGGGCCGTGGTCAACGGCCCTCGAGTACATCCTTGACCGTTTCGACCACGTCGATCCCGACGGCATCGGCGAGCGCTTCGACCGCGGCGAGGTGGTGGCCCTCGGCGGGACGGTCCTCACCCGGGAGACCCCGCTCACCGAGCACACCTTCATCTGGTACTACCGGGAGCTGCCCGTCGAGGAGAAGCTCCCGGTGGAAATCCGCATCCTCCACCAGGACGAGGACCTGCTGGTGGTCGACAAACCCCACTTCCTCCCCACGACCCCCGGCGGAATGTATGTCGCGGAGTCGGCACTGGTGCGCCTGCGGGTGCAGTTGGACCTGCCCGACCTGATCCCCATGCACCGGCTCGACCGCATGACCGCCGGGATCCTCATGTTCTCCGTGAATCCGGCAACCCGCGGCAAGTACCAGCTCCTGTTCGAAAACCGCCAGATCCGCAAGGAATACGAGGCGGCCGCCCCGGTGCGGCCCGAACTCGGCCTTGACTCCGCACCCCGGACGGTCCGCAGCCGGATCGTTAAATCCCGCACCTACCTGCTGGCGCAGGAGGTCGAGGGTGCGCCGAACACCGAGACGACGGTGAGCCTCCTCGAGGAGCACGCGGGCGCGGGCCGGTACCGCCTGCAGCCGCACACCGGCAAGACCCACCAGCTGCGGCTGCACATGGCCGGGCTGGGCCTTGGCATCCTGAACGATCCCTTCTACCCGGTCCTGAAGCCGCAGGCGGCCGACGACTTCTCGAATCCGCTGCAGCTGCTGGCGAAAAGCATCTCCTTCACCGACCCGCTGACGGGCACCGAGTCCTCCTTCGAATCCTCGCTGCGGCTCTCCGAGTTGCCCCGGCCGGCCGCCGTGGAGCCGGATTAACCACCGGAATTCACCAGCGGTTGGCCCGATTCCGGTGGTTTCCCGGTCCGCGGCCTGTAGGTTGGGAGCGTGGAGATTCCCGGTTCCGACCTGGCCATGCCCCTCTACTTCCTGCTCATGTTCGCAGTCATCGTTGCGGACGTGGTCCTTCCCGTCGTGCCCTCGGAGCTGATGGTGATCGCCGCCGGCACGATGGCCTCGCATGGGAACCTCTTCCTGCCCGCGGCCGTCCTCGTTGCGACCACCGGCAGCTGGGTGGGCGACCTGGCGCTGTTCCTGCTCTTCCGCCGCCGGCTGACCCACTGGCTGGACCGCTTCCGCTGGGGCCGCTCGGTCCACGGCGGGTTGCGCCGCGCCGTGGAGAAGGCCGGGAAGTCCCCCACCTATGCGGGGCTCGTGGCGGTGCGCTTCCTCCCGGGCGGCCGGACCGCCAGTGTGGCGGCCGCGGGCATCGCCGAGGTGGCCCTCCGCCCGTTCATGGTCCTGACCGCCCTGGGTGCATGCCTGTGGGCCGCATGGCTGCTGGGCCTGGGGTACCTGACCGGCGCCTCCACCGGCCTGCCGCTCTGGGTGAGCATCGTCCTGGGCACCGCCGTCGGCACCTTCGTGGGGGTGGTAACGGCCGCCGTCCTCGGACTGCGCCAGCGCCGGAGATCACGGGCAGCCGGCGCGCAGGAGGGCGGAAAACCGTCCGGGCCGGTCGCTGCGGATCCGCCGGGCTCCCCGCAGCCGCGCCGGGGTGGGTAGGCTGAAGGCAAGCGCGCCGGTAGGAGCCGGGCGGCGCAGCACCGTCGAAAGGCAGGCAGTGAAGCCGACGCGTGAGGTGAGGGTCCCGCCAATGCCCCCGGTTCCTCCGACGGTGTCCGCGGCCCCGGACGGCGCCGCGGGGAACGACGGCGGCTCCGGTGCCGATCGGGCGTGGGGCGCGGTGCGGCGGCGCCTTGCAGCGGGCGCCTCGCAGGTGGGCTCCTGGGACCCCGACCTCGTCCGGGCGGTCCTCGTGTCCCTGGCCGCGGCAGCCTGGCTCCTCACGCCGGGCGGACGCGCCGCCGATCCTTTCCTTCCCGGGCCACCGCTCCCTGGCCCCACCCTGCTCGTCCCCGCCGCCGGCGCCCTGTGGATCTGGCTCCTCCTCGACGCGGCGCTGCTGGCCTACGTGCTGTATCAGTGGCTTCCCTCCCAACGCCGGTCGGAGCGCCAGCGCCGGCTCGGCTGGAACGCCGCCTCGGCCTTCGTACTCCTGACCGCCCTCCGCCTGTCGGCTCCGGAGGAGTTTGCGACCCTGGCGGCGGCCATCACCGTGCTGCTCCTCGGCGTCCTGCTTTCCGCCCTGCGGCCGCTGGAGCGCTACCCTGCCAGGGGGCGGATCGAGGGCGCCGCCGTCGATGTGCCCGTCGGCCTGCTGTTGGGCTGGGTCATCATGGAGACGGCGGTGCGGTGCGCCGCCCTGGCCGACCGGCAGGGCATCGACCTGTTCGACCTCGGCGCCAAGACCTGGGCCGTGATCGCCGTGGCTTTGGTCATCATCGGTACAGCCGTTCTCTGCAGTACGGGCAGGGGGCACCTCAGCGTCGCCCTGGCCGTGGTCTGGGGCCTCGTCTGGATCGTCCCGGCGCGCCTCTTCGGGGAGCCTGCGTCGACGCCGGTCGCCTTCGCGGCAGGCCTGGGCGTCTTCCTGCTGCTCATCTCCTCCGGATCGCGGAGGCACCGCGTGGACCATGAGCGCCGGCGGCGGCTGCGGGCACTCCAGGACGCGCAACGCGCCCCGCTGAACCTCATCGACTAGGCCCCGCGGGCTGTCGTGGCCCGGCGGGGATCAGTGGTCCGGAGGCCCCTCGTCACCCGGGCGCTTCAGCCAGTCGAGGGCGTCGGCCCGCGAGGTGAAGAAATGGGTGGGGCACGGCGGGCTGTGCAGGCCGAGGAAGAAGTTGGCGAGCAGCCGGTCCACCGGGGAACTGCCGAGCAGCGCGATCCGTGAGGCGCCGCACGGAATCGAAAAGACGCTGCGGGCTCCCCGGCTGACCGATTTTGTCTCCTCCATGTCCACGAGCATGGGGTGGGAGGTGTCCGCGCAGAGCAGGTCGACGTCGGCCATCGCGGCCCGGGCGTCCTCGGTGGCGATGTGGATGCCGCGGTTCCACCGGAGGTGGAGGACACCGTCCGGCCGGAGCTCAAGCGTGCCTTTTCCACCCTCGATCGGCTGTGGCGCGGCAGGCACTCCCGGGACCATCTAGCGCTCCCCCTGCGGCTGAAGCACCGCAAAGTAGGCGGGAATCGGCGTCGACTCGGCGGTTTCCGCGGGGACGGCGTCAATGACGGCCGGCCCGTCGGCGAGGAGCAGCCACTGGCCCCCGGGGAAGGCTGCCTCCCGCTCGGTGGCGCCGAAGTGACCGGGCCGTGGAAGACCAGCGATGGCCCGCCGCAGCCCCGCGGGGATGTACCCGGGTACCGCCCCGAGCCGTTCGACGTACTCGAGGGAGCTTCCCGGGAAGTTGGTTTCGGTGAGGAACACCCGGCCGCCGCGCACGGAGCTGCGGAGGTTGGAGGCCATAACGGCCCGGGGCCGCGGCGGAAGGACGTGGAGGACGCCACGGACGAAGACATTGCATGCCCCCGGGTAGGGCGAGATTGCGGCCCCCGGATCCGTTGCGTCGACGACGGCGAAGGACACGTTGGCCAGGCCCTCCGCCTCAGCCTCCGCCCGGGAGATCGCGCTCGGGGAAACGTCGACGCCGTGCGCTTCGGGGAAGATGCCGGCAAGCCACCGGGTGAAGGATCCATTGCCGCAGCCGACGTCGATGACCGGCAGCGAGGTGTCGAGGTGGGTGCGGATCGTGGCGGCGTACTGGCTGCGCTCGGCTTCGGAGGTCGAGTCCCAGAGCACCTGTCCCCCGGCGCCGGTGGCCTGAATGTCCTTCCAGTACCCCTCCCACGCCCGGTGGGGATCACGCGGGGCCCGCGCAGCCAGCCACGCGATCGTCGGCACCAGCCGCGCCCGGTTCCACAGCCGACGGGCTGCCGTACTTTCGACGTTTGTCACACGCGTCACTCTGCCACTTCGGGCGGATGGCGGCCAGTACGACCCGCCGTTGCCGGGCGGGACGGCGACGTTGGGGCTGGCGGGGTGAAGATGCGGTCCCGTGTCCTTCCGGGAGGTTCCCCCGGCGCGCCGGGGCGCCGGCCGGAGCTGCCGCCCCTTGCCCGAACTCCGGGGCGCGCCTACGCCAGCGGGCGGCTGAGCACCACCCGCGGCCACCGCGCCAGGCCATGGGCGGCCTCCTCCGCCACGATCTGTGCCAGGGCGGGCTCCAACCGGTCCGCCGGAACGTCCCGGAACCCCAGCCGCCGGTAGTACGGGGCGTTCCAGGGGACGTCGGTGAAGGTGGTGAGCGTGAGGCCCACCAGTTCCTGCCGGCGGCCCCAGTCCTCGGCGGCCTCCAGGAGCCGTCCGCCGATCCCCTGCCGGGCGGCGGCGGGGTGAACGCTGACCTGCTCGACGTGGGCGTCGTTCCCCACGCGCTTCACCAGCAGGTAACCCACCGGCCGGTCGGCCTCGTCCACGGCGACCCAGGCCCGGCCGTCCGCCTGGAAACCGGCAAGCTCGTCAACGCCAAGGGGCTCGTCGTCGGCGATCTGCGCCATGCCGAGGGCGCGGAACTGCTCCCCGGCGGCGCGCTCGATCTCCCGCAGGGCGGAGAGCTCGCCGGCCTGCGCGCCCCGGATCAGCACTCCGGGCGGGGCCTCCCCGGGCGTCAGGGGTTCCCGTCCTTCGAATCGAGTTCCTGGAACAGGGTGAGCTGGACCCCTGCCGGAGCGTTCAACCGGGAGTTCAGCGAGCGCCAGGGGGTTTCCCGCGGTTCAGCGATCAGCTCCGCTCCGGCGGCCACGAGCCGGTGGGTGGTTCCCGCGGCGTCGTCGACCTCGAAGGCAAGGCGGATCCGCGCGCTCGGCTGCCCGCCCGCCTCGACGCTGTCGATGAGGCGGACCTGCGCCGGGTTGGAGAGCTCGAGGGTGGCACGCCCGGCATCGAGGATCGCCACCCGGGCGCCGTCCGCGCCCTGGTAGGCCTCCTCCTCGGGCATGCCGAGCACATCCCGGTAGAACGCCAGCGCGGCGTCGTAGTCCTCGGCCTGCACGACGACCCTCAGCTGCCGCACCGGGCCGGCGGTCTCCATCTCCGTCATGGGCGCAGTCTAGCCCCGGCCTCAGCGGTCAGACGATGGCCGAAAGGCCCGTCAGGGCCCGCCCGACGATCAGCGTGTTGATCTCGTAGGACCCTTCGTAGGTGTAGACGGCCTCGGCGTCGGCGAAGATCTTCGCCATCCGATATTCGGTCACGATGCCGTTGCCGCCCAGGATGCTGCGCCCGAGGGCGACGGTCTCGCGCATGCGGGCGGTCGTATAGGCCTTGGCGAGTGCCGCCTGCGGCATGCCCGGGCCCTCCCCGGGGCCCGCCGGCGATCCGGCTGCGTCCTGCAGCTGGGCGGTCCGGACCATGAGGGCCATGCTCGCCGTCGTATTGCCGAGCATTGTCACAAGCTGGTCCTGGATGAGCTGGAAGCCGGCCAGGGGGCGGCCGAACTGGTAGCGCTCCAGGGCGTACCGGCGGGCGACGTCGAAGGCGGCAAGCTGCTGCCCCACCGCCTGCCAGCCCACGAGGATCCGCGAGCCGAGGAGCAGCCGCCGGGTGTCGGAGAAGCTTTCGATCCCCTCGAAGCGGTCGACCTCGGGCACCCGCACGTTCTCGAGCACGATGTCGGCGTTCTGCACGGTGCGCAGGGCGATCTTGTTTTCGATCGGGGTCCGGGTGACCCCGGGCAGGGTGGCATCGAGGATGAATCCGCGCACCGCCGAGGTGTCGGTGTCCCGGGCCCAGAGGAGCATGTAGTCGCAGAAGGTCCCGTTGCCGATCCACCGCTTGGCGCCGTTGAGGATCCAGGTGTCGCCGTCGCGGGTGGCCGTCGTGGCCATGCCGCCGGCGATGTCGGAGCCGTGCTGCGGCTCGGTGAGCGCGAACGCCCCGGTGATGCGCAGGTCCATGGCGGCCTGCAGGAGGCGCTGTTTCTGCCCGGGCGACCCGAACTGGTGCAGCGCCTCGACGAAGAGGTCGTGGTGGACCATGAAGAAGGTCGCAAGGGAGGTGTCGGCCCGGGTCATTTCGGCGATGACCATTCCGCCGAAGAGGTGGCTGTAGCCCTGCTGCACCGGGGTGCTCAGTTCGAGGGCGGCGAGTTTGGGCAGGATGCCGTGGGGGAACTCGGCGCGGTTCCACCATTCGGTGGCCGAGGGCGCCACCTCCTTGGCGAGGAAGTCGCGCACGTCGTCGAGTTTCGCCCGCTCGGTGGCGCTCAGGAGCGACTCGAAGCCGAGGAAGTCGGCGTCCGGAAGCTGGTTGGTCTCGAACTGGCTCTCCATTGAGCAGTCCTTTCGGTTCGGGCGGCCGGAGGCCGGGAAGGATTACCGCGGGCCCATGCGGATGGCGCCGTCGAGCCGGATGGTCTCGCCGTTGAGCATCTGGTTCGCGAGGATCGAGGACACCAGCGCGGCGTACTCGGAGGGCTTGCCCAGCCGGGAGGGGTGGGGCACCTGGCTGCCCAGGGAGTCCT
The DNA here is from genome assembly GCF_054511055.1 of Arthrobacter melezitosi. Lineage (NCBI taxonomy): Bacteria > Bacillati > Actinomycetota > Actinomycetes > Micrococcales > Micrococcaceae > Arthrobacter > Arthrobacter melezitosi. The sequence continues at coordinate 146,265 of NZ_JBTNDJ010000005.1, read as the reverse complement.
GGGCCTCCTGCGGCAGCCCCGCCATCATGGGCGTCTCGAAGATGCCCGGCGCGATGGTGACGACCCGGATCAGGTGCCGGGCGAGTTCCCGGGCCAGGGGAAGCGTCATGGCGGCGACGCCGCCCTTGGACGCCGCGTAGGCGGGCTGGCCGATCTGGCCGTCGAACGCCGCGACGGAGGCGGTATTGATGATCACCCCGCGCTCCGGGGAGCCCCCGGCTCCGGTCACGGGTTCGACGGCGGCCATGGCCTCGGCCGCCAGCCTAAGGACGTTGAAGGTGCCGGTGAGGTTCACGGCGAGCACCCGTTCGAACTGTTCGAGCGGGAGCACGCCCCCGCGCCCGAGCACCTTTCCGGGGGTGGCGATGCCCGCGCAGTTCACCACAACGCGCAGCGGTGCGCGCTCCGCGGCGGCCGCGACAGCGGTGCCGACCTGCGCGGCGTCGGCGACGTCGGCCGGGACGAACCGTGCCCGGGGGCCGAGCCGTCCGGCCGCATCGGCGCCGGCGGAGGAGGGAAGGTCGAGCAGGACGACGAAGGCGCCCTCCTCGATCAGGCGCTGCGCCGTTGCATAACCCAGCCCGGAGGCGCCGCCGGTGACCAGCGCTGCCGAATCCTTCACATCCATAAAAGTGCCCCCTCGAAAAGCGTGCATGCTGCCTGATTCAGCGTACTGTGATGCGGCCCACATCGCATCCGGGGCGGCAAGTACTGGGCAGAATGCTCAATCCGGCGCCGGAACCGGTTGGCTAGGCTGGGTTTATGCCCACTCCCGCGGACCGGTCCACTCCGGCGCATCGGGCGCAGGCGGCCGCCGACAGCCTCGAGGGCCTGTTCGCCGCCCGGGCGTTCGGCCTGCCCGGCACCCGGCTGGGCCGGATCGCCTTCCCCCGCCCCACCGGATCGGGAACCCCCTGGCACTACTGGTGGCAGGCGCACTATCTCGACGCCCTCCTCGACGGGCACCTGCGCCTGCGCACCCGGGACCCGGCCGGCGCGGACGCTGCCCTCGGGCGCGCGGTCCGGCTCGCCCGGGGCATCCGCCTGCGGAACGGCCTGCGCTGGACCAATTCCTATTACGACGACATGGCCTGGCTGGCTCTCGCGCTCCAGCGGCTCGACCGGTGCCTCGTCGACGCCGGCCACCGCCCCCGCCACCGGCGCGCCCGGGCCGCCCTCGGGGCCGCACTGCGTTCGGCCTCCACCCCCGAACTCGGCGGCGGGGTCTACTGGAACACCCGGCGCGACTTCAAGAACACCCCGGCCACGGCGCCGGCCGCGCTGTACTTCGCCCGCTCCGGGGAACGGGAACGGGCCGCCGGGCTCCTCGGCTGGCTGCGCGGTCGGCTGTGGGACGCGGATTCCGGGCTTTACCTCGACGGCGTCCACCGCACCGCCGCCGGCGGAAAGGTGGCAAGGGCCGTCTACACCTACAACCAGGGTCCGGTGCTGGGCGCCCTCGTCACCCTCGGCGGCGGGCGGAACCTCCGCCAGGCACAGGCCCTCATCTCCGCCGTCCAATCCCGGCTCACCACCCCGGAGGGCTCCCTGCGCACGCATGGAACCGGCGACGGCGGACTGTTCACCGGCATCCTCGCCCGCTACCTGGCCGAGGCGGCGGAGGCGCCGGGGCTGGCCCCGGACGCCGCCGGAACCGCGCGGAGCCTTGTCACGGCGACGGCGGAGGCGGTGTGGAGCGGGCGGCGCGGGTTAGCCGACGCCCTGGTCTTTCCGGCGGCAGCGGGGATCCCCGCACTGCCCCCGGTGGACCTCTCGACCCAGGTCCAGGCCCTGATGATCTTCGAGGCCGACGCCCGCGCCGGCCGACCGGCCAACCCGCCGCCGGCAGGCGCCGCGCCGGAGACAGAACGCTCCACACCTAATTAGGTCATACGAACGTGACGAAAAAGGTGTGATTTGGGACACCTAAGTGGTGAAATAGGAATTAGTTAGGACATGCTTACCTGTGTGTGAAGGTGCACACAGTCCAACCATCGGTCCAGCCCTCCCGCTGCCGTCCACTGTTTTGTTGAAAGGCTCCAATGATCTTCCGTTCAAGGCAGGTTCAGCCCGCCGCGCTCACGGCCGCCCTGCTTCTCGCCCTGACAGCCTGCGGCTCCGGAGCTGCCTCCGAACCGGCGGCCGAAAGCTCGGACGCCGCCGAAATCACTGTCTACAACGCGCAGCATGAGTCAATGACGCAGGCCTGGGTCGACGAATTCACCGAGCAGACCGGAATCGAGGTGACCGTCCGGCAGGGCAGCGACACCGAGATGAGCAACCAGATCCTGCAGGAGGGCGAAAAGTCCCCCGCCGACGTGTTCATCACCGAGAACTCCCCGGCGATGACCCAGGTCGAGAACGCCGGACTGTTCGCCGACATCCCCGCGGCCGTCGAGGACAACGTTCCGGCGGAGTACCGCCCCACCACCGGCAAGTGGACCGGCGTCGCCGCGCGTTCCACCCTCTTCGTCTACAACCCGGAGAAGGTCACCGAGGCCGACCTGCCGAAGTCGATGATGGACCTGGCCGACCCGAAGTGGGCCGGGCGCTGGGGTGCGGCCGCCGGGGGCGCCGACTTCCAGGCGATCGTCTCCGCGATGCTTGAACTCGAGGGTGAGGAGGCCACCGCCGCGTGGCTCGCCGCAATGAAGGACGGCGCCAAGATCTACCCCAAGAACGGCGCCGCCATGAAGGCAGTGAACTCCGGCGAGGTCGACGCCGCCGTGATCTACCACTACTACTACGCCGCCGACCAGGCGGGCACCGGTGAGAACTCCGGCAACCTCGAGCCGCACTACTTCAAGGGCTCCGACGCCGGCGCGTTCGTGTCGATCTCCGGGGCCGGGGTGCTTGAGTCCTCCGACAACAAGGACGCCGCCAACTCCTTCCTCGAGTTCATCACCAGCAAGGAAGGCCAGGAGACCCTGAGCACCGGCAGCGACTACGAGTACCCGGTGAGCGCCGAGGTCACCCCCCGCGAGGGCCTCGTCCCGCTCGCCGAGCTCGAGGCACCGAAGGTCGATCCGGCCAAGCTCAACGGCGAGAAGGTCGTCGAACTGATGACCGACGCCGGGCTCCTCTAGGCGGCGGGAAGGCACAACCGGCCACCATGGCCACATCCGAGCGGATCCGCGAAACGGCGGGCAGGAGCACCGGCTCCCGCCCGCCTTTCGGCGTTTCCGCGGCGGCCGTGCTGATCACCCTCGGGACGCTGATCCCGCTGGGTTTCGTCGTCACGGTCACCGCCACCACCGGGTGGGACACCGCCGTCGAACTCCTCATCCGTCCCCGGGTGGGCGAGCTGCTGTTCAACACCGTGGCCCTTGTCGTGCTGACGGTGCCCGCCTGCGTCGCCCTCGGGGTGGCGGCGGCGTGGCTCGTCGAACGCGCCGACCTCCCGGCGGCGCGCACGCTCTCCCTGCTGCTCGCCGCACCCCTTGCCGTTCCTGCGTTCGTCAACAGCTACGCCTGGGCCGGCACGGTTCCATCGCTCTCGGGCATTCCCGCGGGCGTCCTGATCTCGGTGCTGAGCTACTACCCGCTGGTCTACATCCCGGCGGCCGCGATGCTGCGCCGACTTGACCCGGGGCTCGAGCAGTCGGCGGCGTCCCTGGGCATGGGCCCCTGGCGGGTCTTCTTCCGCGTCGTCCTGCCCCAGCTGCGCCTGGCCGTCGGTGGCGGCGCCCTCCTGGTGGGCCTGCACCTGCTCGCGGAGTACGGCGCCTACTCGATGATCCGCTTCGACACCTTCACCACGGCGATCCTCCAGCAGTTCCAATCGACCTTCAACAGCGCGGCGGCGAACATGCTCGCCAGCGTCCTCGTGGGCATCTGCCTGCTCCTGCTGCTTGCCGAGTCCGCGGCCCGGGGCAACGCCCGGTACGCCCGGATCGGGCCGGGGGTCGCCGCGGCACCGGCGGTGCGGGCGCTGGGCCGGTGGAAGCCGGCGGCCTCCCTTTTCGTGCTGGCGCTCGTCGTCCTGGCCCTGGGCGTGCCGCTGGCCAATGTGCTGCGCTGGCTCATCGCCGGCGGCGCGGCCGTCTGGGAGGTGGACGAACTCGGGCGGGCCCTGTTCCAGACCCTCGCCTACGGGGTGGCCGGGGCGGCGGTCACCGTCCTCGCCGCGTTCCCCATCGCCTGGCTGGCCGTGCGCTACGGCGGCAGGTTCGCCCGGTTCCTCGAGAGCAGCAACTACATCACCAGCTCGATGCCAGGGATCGTCGTCGCCCTGGCCTTCGTCACCGTCACCATTACCTTCGCCTACCCCCTCTACCAGCAGACGCCGGTGGTGATCGCCGCTTATGCGCTGCTGTTCCTGCCCCGGGCGCTGGTGAACCTGCGCGCCGGGTTCGCGCAGGCCCCGAAGGAGCTCGAGGAGGCCGCCCAGGCGCTGGGCACGCGGCCCCTTGGCGCCTTCGTGAAGGTGACCCTGCGGCTCACCGCCCCGGCGGCCGCCGCGGGGGCCGCCCTTGTCTTCCTGGCCGTCTCCACCGAGCTGACCGCCACGCTGGTGCTCGCGCCGTCGGGCGTGTCGACCCTCGCCACCCGGTTCTGGGCGCTCAGCTCGGAGATCGACTACGCCGGGGCCGCCCCGTACGCCCTGCTGCTGATCCTGCTGTCCCTGCCCATGACCTACCTGCTGTACCGGCAGTCCCAGAAAGCGGTCGGCCAGTGAGCACGGGCGGTGCGGCATGACCACCTCCCCCCTGCTCCCCGCCGTGAACCACCTCGAGCTGCTCAATATCACCAAGTCCTTCGGCAGCACACCGGTGCTGCGCGGGCTCACCCTGTCGGTCCAGAAGGGCATCACCACCGCCATTGTGGGGCCCTCGGGGTCGGGAAAGACGACGCTGCTGCGCATCATCGCGGGCTTCGACACCCCCGACTCCGGCGTCGTCGAGTTCGAGGGCGGCGTCGTCGCCGGTGGACCCGGGCACCCCGTTCCGGCCCACAAACGCAATATCGGCTACGTGGCGCAGGACGGCGCCCTGTTCCCGCACCTCTCGGTCGGGGAGAACGTTTCCTTCGGGCTGGACCGCAGGGCCTTCCCGCGCCGGGCCGCCCGCGCGCGCGTCGCCGAGCTGCTCACCATGGTCTCCCTCGAGGCCGACTACGCCGACCGGAGGCCCGATCAGCTCTCGGGCGGCCAGCAGCAGCGGGTGGCCCTGGCACGCGCCCTGGCGCGCGGGCCCTCCCTGATGCTCCTCGACGAGCCGTTCTCCGCCCTCGACGCGGGCCTGCGGGTGGCCACCCGGAAGACCGTGGCGAGGACCCTCGCAGAGACCGGCGTGACGACGATCCTGGTGACCCATGACCAGTCCGAGGCGCTCTCCTTCGCCGACCAGGTCGCCGTGATGCGCGGCGGCGTCCTGGCCCAGGTCGGAAACCCCTTCGTCGTCTACACCCGTCCGGCGGATCGGGCGACGGCGGAATTCCTGGGCGACGCGGTCATCCTCGACGCGGAGCTTCAGGGATCCCTTGCCATGTGCGCACTCGGAGGGATCCCCGTGCGCCGGCCCACCTGCCAGGGCAGGGTCCAGCTGATGCTGCGCCCCGAGCAGATCCGCATCGCCGAGGACGGCAACATCCGCGGCACCGTCGTCGAGACCGACTTCTTCGGGCCCGAGGTGACGGTGAAGATCCGCCTCCATGGAGGAGCAAGGCCCGCCGGAAACCGCCCGGAGGGCATCGACGGCCAGACCGTCACTATCCGCCACTGGAACGCCGCGATGGCGAGGGTGGGCACCGAGCTGCGCCTGCGGGTGGTCGGGGAGGGCGTGGCCTTCCCGGCGTAGGTGCCGGGCCTGCCGGGCGTTAGCGCTCTTTCTGCGGATACGGGGTTTCCCCGCGCTCGAGCATTTCCACGAAGCGGTCGACGGCCCGCTGCCGTCCCGCCGCGGTGCGCAGCTGCCCCAGCCGGAAGATCAGCGCATACCGGTTTTGGGAGGACAACCCGTCGAAGGTGGCCTGCGCCCGGGGGCTGGCGGCCACCGCGGCGGCGAGGTCGTCGGGCACCACGGCGGTGGCCGGACCGGCGTACGCGCGGTCCCACCGCCCGTCGGCCCGGGCCGCCTCCACCGCGGCCAGGCCAGCCGGCCGCATCCGCCCCTCGGCGGTGAGCCGCTCGATGGAGGTGCAGTTGCGGATCGACCAGATGCTCCTCGGCGTGCGCGGTGTGAACCGTTGGAAGTAGCTTTCGGTGTCCCGGCCGCGCCGCTGTCCGTCGATCCAGCCGTAGCAAAGCACCTCATCGAGCGCCTCGGCATAGGTCAGGGTGGTGAGCGTGCCGCCCTTCTTCGTCAGGATCAGCCACACCCCCGGAGAAGCCGCGTGCTCCGCCTCAAGCCAGTCCCGCCATTCCCGGACGCCGGGGAGGAGGAGTTCGGGCAGTTCGTCGGCCATGGCGCAACTGTATTCCCACGCCACCGGGGGCGCCAGCAGCCGCCCCCGCCCGGGCACTAGCCGGTGTGCAGGCGGTGGCGCTCCCGGCGCACGCTCGTGACATCGGTGGCGACGGCGAGGACGAGGACCGCCGCCAGCAGGACGATCAGCGCGACCGGCAGGACGCTGAGCCCGACGTTGTCGAGCAGCAGCCCCCCGAAAAGCGCACCGCTGCCGATACCGATATTGAAGGCCGTCGCCTGCAGCGCCGCCGCGAGGTCGCGGATCCGGGGCGACGCGGTGCGCAGCATACGGGTCTGGATCATGGCGGGAAGCCCGCCGAAGGCTGCGCCCCACACGACGATGGCCACCAGCACCACGCCGGTGTTCCCTGCCGCCGCGGTGAGTGTCGACACCGCGGCAATGACAAGCAGCACGCCAACGGCGAACCCCCTGCGCGGGAAGCGGTCGGCGGCATAGCCGGCCGCCGCCAGGCCGATGATGCCGGCTCCGCCGTAGAGGAACAGGACGAAGGCCACGGAGCCCATGCCGAAGGAGGACACCTCGGTCAGCCATGAGGCGATGTAGGTGTAGAACGAGTTCTGCCCGGCCAGCAGGACGAGGATGACGGCGCACAGCAGGAGCACCGGCTTGAGGCTCGGCTCGTGGCGGAGCCGCACCTCCTCCTCGCCGGCCTTCCGCTCCACGAGATGCTGGATCGGCGGCAGGAGTGCGACGAGGACGGCGGCCAGCAGCACGGCGACGACCGCGATTGCGGCGAACGCCACCCGCCAGCTGAAGGCGTTGCCGACCGCCGTGGAGATGGGGACGCCGAGCACGAACGCCGCCGTGACCCCACCGGAGGTGAAGGCCACCGACTTGCCCAGCTGCTGGGCCGGTACAAGGTGCGCGGGGTAGGCGGCGACCACGGCCCAGCAGAGCCCGAGGGCCAGCCCGCCGAGGATCCGGGCCGCAACGAGGAAGGCGTAGGTCGGGGCGAGGGCCGCGGCGAGGTTGGCGGCGGCGATGAGCAGCAGAATCACGACGAGCAGCTGCTTGCGCGGGAGCCGCCGGGTCAGCGCCGCCAGGGGCGTGGTGGCAACGACGACCGTGGCCGCGAAGATCGTCACCAGGTAGCCGGCCGTCGAGAGTCCGACCCCCAGGTCGCGCGCCATCTGAGGCAGGAGCCCCGTGGGCAGCAGCTCGCCGGTGACCGCGACGAATCCGACGCCGGCGAGGGCCAACAGTCCGGCGTAGGGGAACGGTGCCGCGGCGGTGACCCGCGGAGAGGAAACAGACAAGGTATGCCGATCGTGTGCGGGGCCCGCGCCCCGGTGCCTTTCGGAGCCGATTCTAGGTTATGGGCGGGCCCGGATTCCCGCTCCGGCGGGCATATTAAGCGGCCGGAGGGCGGGATCCGGCGTTCAGCCGATGGCCGAAGGCACGCGCGCCGCTGTCCCCGGCGCCGGTTCCTGCTATAAAACTTGGTTATGAATGTGCGCACCCCCGACCCCAATCCAGGCTGGCTCTCCGAAGAGGATCTTTACGAGGCCCGCCGCCGGCTGCCCATGGTGTACGTGGAGGCGATCCCGGTCCGCTGCGACGCCCTCGGCTACGTCAACGAGGTGGGACTGCTCCTGCAGGCCAACGCCGAGGGGGAGATGGTGCGGACCTTCGTCTCCGGGCGGGTGATGTACCGCGAGACGGTCCGTGCCGCGCTCCTGCGCCACCTCGAGAAGGACCTCGGCCCCTTCGCCCTGCCGCAGCTACCGCCCTCGGTGCTGCCCTTCACCATCGCCGAATACTTCCCCTCCCCCTCGGAGACCGGCCTGACCGACGACCGCCAGCACGCCGTCGCCCTCGCCTACCTGATTCCGGTCACCGGCGAGTGCAACCCCCGCCAGGACGCCCTCGAACTGTCCTGGCTGACGCCCTCGGAAGCCCTGAGCCCCTCCATCCAGGCCGAGCTGTCGGGAGGCCGCGCGGACCTGCTCCGCCAGGCCCTGGCCCATGCCGGATGGGGCCGCTAGTCGGGCTTCCCGGCGCCGTTCCCGTATCTTTATGTAGGCACAGGTCAGCGGAACGCCCTGTTGCCGGACGCGGGGGCAGCTGAGCGAGGTACGAAAAAAGTGGAAAACAACGCAATCCAGGCACGGCCCGTCCCGGCCGAGACTGTCGCCGCCGGCCAGCGCATCGCGCTTCCGGACGGCTCGGATTACGCCGAGGTGGTGGGCATCGAGATCGAGTCCGATGACTTCGGCGTCCCAGCCATTCTCACCGCCACCCTGACCGGAGGCCGGACGCTGCGCATCGCGAGCGGGTCGGTGGTGTCGGTGGAGGCGGCGGGAGGCACGCCGCCGGTTCCCGCGGTGGCGGCCGACGATGGCTCCCCCGAGGAGCTCGTGGCCCAGGTCGCCGCACTGCACCCGGGCAGCGAGCGCATCGCCGAGCTCGCCGAGCGGTTGGCGCGCGGCATCAACTTCAAGTCCGGTTCGAACCTCCAGGACCTTCACGACCTCGCGCTGACCCTCTTCGTGGACCGCGGGGACACCGACAGCGCCCTGAAGACGGCGGACCTGCTCACCGACCTGGGGTTCGACGGCAACTTCGGACGGTGGAAGTGGATCGAGAGCGCGCTGGCCATGGCCGCGTACCTGACCCGGGACAACGAGGAGCGGTCGGCGGCCTACTCGGTGGCGCTGCGGGTGGCCGACGAATCCGAGACCGACCCGCTGCGCGCCAAGGTCAACGCAGCAGTTCGGCAGCGGCAGCTGAACGACCCCAACCTGTACGACCCGGAGATCCTGCGGGCCACCGCCGCCGGGAACCGGGCCGCCGAGAAGGACTGGCGGGTGCTGCGCCTCGGCGTCCTGCTGTACCTGCGGGCGCACGGCGGCTCCGAAACCCTCGCCCGCGAGGTCCTTGACCGGCGCATCGCCAACGAGCTCAGCGCCGTCGCGGGCCTCGCCCGGACCGCCTGAGCCGGGCTGCGGACGGGAGGACCCGCGGGGACTGGCAAAATGGACAGGTGCATCCACAGTCCCAGCAGTCCTCCTTCTCCTTCACCGTCGGCGCCCGGCTGGAGGAGACCACCGACAGCCCGGACGGGCAGCGGCGGCACGGCCGCACCGGCGTGATTTCGACGCCGCACGGGCAGATCGCCACCCCGGCCTTCATCCCCGTCGGCACCAAGGCGACCGTCAAGTCCGTCCTGCCCGAGTCGATGAAGGACCTCGGCGCCCAGGCGCTGCTCGCCAACGCCTACCACCTGTACCTCCAGCCGGGCCCCGACATCCTCGACGAGGCCGGCGGCCTGGGCGCCTTCATGAACTGGCCCGGGCCCACCTTCACCGACTCGGGCGGCTTCCAGGTGATGAGCCTCGGGTCGGGGTTCAAGAAGGTCATCAATATGGACGTGCCCTCCGGGTCCGAGGCGGCCGGCGCCGACGACCGGGTGGCCGCCGGCAAGGAACGCCTGGCACACATCGACGACGACGGCGTCTGGTTCAAGTCCCACCTCAACGGCGACCGGCACCGCTTCAGCCCGGAAATCTCAATGCAGGTCCAGCACCAGCTCGGCGCCGATGTCATGTTCGCCTTCGATGAGCTCACGACGCTGATGAACTCGCGCGGCTACCAGGAGGAATCGCTGGAGCGCACCCGGCTGTGGGCCGAGCGGTGCATCGTCGAACACGAGCGGCTCTCCAGGGAGCGCAGCCACCGGCCGTACCAGGCCCTGTTCGGGGTCATCCAGGGTGCCCAGTACGAGGACCTCCGGCGCAAGGCCTCGCGGGACCTCGGCGGAATGAACTTCGACGGCTTTGGAATCGGCGGGGCGTTGGAGAAGGAGAACCTGGGCACGATCCTCGGCTGGTGCAGCGAGGAGCTGCCGGAGGACAAGCCACGGCACCTGCTGGGCATCTCGGAACCGGACGACCTGTTCACCGGCATCGAGAACGGCGCCGACACCTTCGACTGCGTCTCCCCCACCCGGGTCGCGCGGAATTCGGCGTTCTATACCCCCGACGGCCGGTGGAACCTCTCCAACGCGCGTTTCCGCCGGGATTTCACGCCGCTGGTCGAGGGGTGCGACTGCTACACGTGCACCAACTACACCCGCGCCTACATCCACCACCTGTTCAAGGCGAAGGAGATGGTGTCGGCCACCCTCATCTCCATCCACAATGAACGGTTCGTGGTGCGGATGGTCGACGACGCGCGTGCCGCGATCGCCGACGGGACGTTCTACGACCTCAAGGCCGAGGTCCTCGGCCGCTACTACGCCTGAGGGGCGCGGTGCGGGTGCCGTGCCGTCACGGGGCGGGAGTCTCCGATGCCAAGCAGGTCAGGCCACCCGGTGTCGTATCCAGGCCTTCCGCGGGGGCGATGGTGGTGAACGCGGAGCCCAGGACGACGTCGATGGTGCGTCCCTTCCGCCGATCCACGACATAGACGGACTCGGGGATGGTGCGCTGGAGGGTGAAGGCGTTGGCCTCCCCCTCGGGGCCCGACACGATGATAGCGGTCATGCCGGTCGGGTCAACCGGCCGGTTGCCGACCTCGGCGACGACGAAGGCGCGCTCCCGCAGCTGGCCCGCGGCGGTGCCGGCGAGCCCTTCGATGTCGGTGCTGTTGTAGACGTTCACCGTCACCGAGCTGGGGTCCTGGTAGTCGAACGGCCCGGCGGGACAGGTCTCGGTGGGCCGGGGTGTCGGCTCGAGGGCGGCGATGCGGATGTCGCCGCGGTTGATGCCGACCGCGGTGAAGGCCGCGGCGCCCACCAGTCCCGCGAGCAGGACCAGGACGACGCCGTGGCGTATCCGGCGGGAATTGCGGGCGCTGCGCTCCGCCTCGTCCGATGCGAAGACGGCGCCGAGGTCGGTCTCGGTGACGATCCGCTGCCCGTGCCACTCCGTGGGGTCCCTCTTCGCGAGGGCCCGCTCGCGGCGGCCCGGACGGTAATCAGCCATCGATGACGAGCACCCGGGCGTGGAGGATGGTGCGCTGGTGGAGGGCCGTGCGGACGGCCCGGTGCAGTCCGTCCTCGAGGTACAGGGTGTCCTGCCACTGGACGACATGGGGGAAGAGGTCCCCAAAGAAGGTTGAGTCCTCGGCCAGCAGGGCCTCGAGGTCGAGGGTGGTTTTCGTTGTCACAAGTTCGTCGAGGCGGACCTGCCGGGGAGGGACCTCTGCCCAGTCTCTCGGGGACACATGTCCATGGTCCGGGTAGGGTCGGCCATCGCTCACAGCTTTGAAGATCACTGATACAGCCTAGGGAAAACAGGCGCGCAATGGAATATAAGCCCCAGCGGCCGCGGATCCGTGGCCAAAGAGTTACCTCTGGCCACGGATCTCCGCCTAGAAATTAACTCCGGCCTGGAGGATCACGTTGGCGTACGGAGTCGCTTCGCCGGTGCGGATCACCAACCGCGCCGAGGGGAGCAGGGCCTTGAGGTCCTCGTGCGGGATGGCGCGGGGCGTAAGCCCCTCGCCGCGCACCCACTCCCCGGCCTCGCCGTCCTGCGCCTCGGCGGCGATGATGCTGTCCTCGACGACCATCTCCGCCAGCACCGCCCGCAGCACCTCGGTGAACCGGGGAATCCCCCGGACCAGGGTGAGGTCGACGGTCCGCACCGTCTCGGGGATGGGCAGGCCGATGTCGGCGATGACCACGAGGTGGGTGTGGCCAAGGCCGGCGATGGCCGAACTGAGGTCAGGATTCAGGATGCCTGAACGCTTCATTCGATCGTCCCTTCGCTCTTGCTGATCCCGACGCCGGGGAGCTCGTCGCCGAGGCCCGGATACGACGGCTGGGCGCCCTCGGACCGCACGGCATACGCACCGACGCGGACGGCGAATTCGACGCCCGTATCCAGGCTGTCGCCGGCGACGAGGCGGGCGGCGAGCGCCCCCACGAAGGCGTCGCCCGCCCCCGTGGTGTCGACCGCCGAGACCTTCGGCGCAGGGAAGCCCCGGACCGTCCCGTCGGAGGAAACCAGGGCGCCTTCGGCACCCAGGGTGAGCACCACCGAGGCGAAGCCGGCCACCGACAGCGCTTCGATGATGCCGCGGTGGTCCGCTGCCGAGGGAAGGTCCCGGACGCCGAGCTGTTCGAGCACCAGGATCCCCTCATGCTCGTTGACCACCAGCGGATCGGCGGCGAGCAGAGCCGAGCGATCGAGTTCAATCACCGGCCCGAGGTTGATCACTACGCGGCCCCTCGCCTGCCGAACCACTTCGGCGATCGAGTCGGCGGGGATTTCACCCTGGAGCACGACGACCGCGGCCTCGGAGATCAGGTCCGCCCTTGACCGCACCACCTCGCTCGTCACCTCGGCGTTGGCGCCGGGGATCACCACGATGGAGTTTTCACCGGCCCCCGAGACCTGGACGACCGCCACGCCCGTGCCGGCGTCCGCCTCGTGGAGGGCGAGCCGGACCCCCGCGGAGCGCAGCCCCGCCAGGGCTGCCTCCGCGTAGGCGTCCGCGCCGACGGCGCCGATCAGAGTGACCGGCGCCCCCAGCTGTGCGGCCGCGACGGCCTGGTTGGCACCCTTGCCACCGGGCAGGACGGTCATTGACCGTCCCAGCACTGTTTCACCCGGTGCCGGATGACGTTCGAGCGTTACGACGAGGTCTGCGTTGATCGACCCGACGACGACGATGCCCGGTGGGTTGGTGCTCATTCGGTGAACTCTCCTACGTTTTCCTCGTTGACGGTGGTTACGGGCACGGGAACCGTGGCGTCGACTGATTCGTCGTTGAGGACCTGCACGAGGACTTCAACCGAGCGCTTGCCGAGCTCGGCGGGCTGCTGGGCGATCGTGGCGGTCAGGGTGCCCTCCTGGATCGCGACGAGGCCCTCCTCGGTGCCGTCGAAGCCGACGACGCTGACCTCGCTGCCGGCCCGGTCACCGAGCGCCTGGATGGCGCCGAGCGCCATCTCGTCGTTCTCGGCGAAGATGCCTGTGACATCCGGGTTGGACTGCAGCAGGTTCGTCGCCACGTTCAGCGCCTCGGCACGGTCGAAGTTGGCGGTCTGCTGGGCCACGACTTCGATGTCGGGGTAGGCCTTGAGGCCTTCGGTGAACCCGGCCCCGCGGTCACGGCTCGCCGAGGTGCCGGCGACGCCCTGCAGCACGATCACCTTTCCCTTTTCGCCCATCGCGCGGGCCAGTTCGTCGGCGGCCTGCTTGCCGCCGGCCACATTGTCGCTGGAGACCAGCGACTGGATCTCGGCGCCGTTGACGGTGCGGTCGACAGCCACGATCGGCGTGCCGCTCTCGACCAGCGGAGCCACGGAGGCCGCCGCCGCGTCGGAGTCGACCGGGTTGATGATCACACCGTCGGTGCCGCTCGACGAGGCGGTCGCGAGCTGGTTGGTCTGGGTGGCGGAATCGTTCTGGGCGTCGATGACGTCGAGGTTGATTCCTGCTTCGTCGGCCGCGGTCTGCGCGCCGTCGCGCAGTTCGACGAAGAACGGGTTGTTCAGCGTCGAGACGGCGAGCGTCACGCTGTCGCCGCCGCTGGCGGCGTCGTCGCCGCCGCCTCGGTTGCATGCTGCGACGCCGAGCACGAGTGCGCCTGCGGCGGAAAGCGCCACGATCTTGGTGGGGGAGAACTTCATTGTCTTCTTCCTTTTATCTATGTGGGGGTATTGCGGAGGAAAGTTTTAGTGCTGCGCAGTCTTGCGGCGGAGCGAGTCCACGCCTACGGCGAGGGCGATCACGAGGCCGATGACAACCTGCTGCCAGAAGGATGAAACGTTGAGCAGGTTGAGCCCGTTGCGGATGACGACCAGGACGAGCGCACCGATGAGGGTGCCGCTGATCCGGCCGACGCCGCCGGCGAGGGAGGCGCCGCCGATGACGACCGCCGCGATCGCGTCGAGTTCATAACCCACTGCCGCCTGTGGCTGGGCCGAATCGAGCCGGCCCGACAGCAGCAGGCCCGCAAGCGCCGCGAAGAGGCCGGAGAGCGCGAAGACGGTGATGAGGACGCGCCGGACCGGAATACCGGAAAGCCGTGCGGCCTCGGTGTTGCCGCCGACCGCGTACATGTAGCGGCCCATGACCGTGAAGTTGAGGATCACTGCGGCGACCGCGCCGGCGATGATGAGCACGACGATGGGCATGGGTACCGGTCCGAGCATGCTACCGAGGAAGGAAACCTCGGGAGCGGTGGGGATCGGCCGTCCACCGGAGAGGACGAGGGTGAGGCCGCGGGCCACGCTCAGCATCGCAAGGGTGGCGATGAATGAGGGAAGCCTTCCGTAACTCACTGCCAGCCCGCTCACCGCACCGCTGAGGGTGCCGATGAGGAGGCCTCCGATGAGTGCGATCCAGCCGGGTAGGTCCGCCTGGGAGAAGATCCAGGCCGAGCCCATCGCGGAGAGTGCCGCAACCGATCCGACCGATAGGTCGATCCCTGCCGCAACAATGACGAAGGTGAGCCCGAAGGCGAGCACCGCAATCACCGAGGCCTGGATACCGACGTTGAGGAGGTTCCGACCTGTGAGGAAGTCGGGGGTGGCAATGAAGAGCGCCAGTCCTAGGACCACCAGTCCTACGAGTGCTCCATTGCCGGCGAGGAACGACATGAACGTCCCCCGTCCGCGCCCCGCGGGGGCGGCTACAGCTTCAGCTACCTTGTTCATGATTCGTCCTTCATCTGCTTGTCTTCAATTTCTCGCTGTACATCGCGGACGGCCAGTGACATCACCGAGTCCTGCGTTGCGTTGTCGGCCGGCAGTTCACCGGACACGTGACCGCCGCTCATGACGACGATCCGGTCGGCCATGCCGAGCACTTCGGGCAGTTCGCTTGAAACCATCACGACGGCACCGCCGGCCGCGGTGATGGCATTGATCAGTTCGTAGATTTCGACCTTCGCCCCGACGTCGACGCCGCGGGTCGGTTCGTCGAGCAGCAGGACCGTAGCGCCGGCGACGATCCACCGGGCGAACACCGTCTTCTGCTGGTTTCCTCCGGAGAGCGAGCCGACCGTCTGGTCGATGCTTGCCATCCGGATCCGGAGCTTGTCGGCGACGGCCTGGGCCCGCTTGCGCTGCCCGGCGAAGTCGACGATTCCGCCCTTCGCGGTCGAGGCCAGCGTCGCGTAGCCGATGTTCTCGTTGACGGCCGCGCCCAGGACGAGGCCCTGGACCTTCCGGTCCTCGGGAACATGGCCGATGCCGGCGCGGATCGCCGCACCCACATTCTGCTGCGGGAGGGACTTGCCCCGCACGGAGACGCTCCCCGAGGTGTACGGGTCGATTCCGGCGATGGCGCGGATCACTTCGGTGCGCCCCGCACCAACTAGCCCCGCGAGCGCGACGACCTCACCGGCCTTCACGGAGAACGAGACGTTGTTGACCATCCCCTTCGTGGAGAGCCCGCGGACCTCGAGGAGGGTATCGGCAGGACCGGAGTACTCGCGGCGTCGCGGGAACTGCTGGTCGATGTCGCGCCCCACCATGAGCCGAACCAGTTCGTCCTCATGGGTGCTGGCGGGAACCTCCGCGATGAACCTGCCGTCGCGCAGGACCGAGACCGAATCGCCGATCGCGGCGATTTCGTCGAGGTGGTGGCTGATGAACACCATTCCGACGCCACGTGCCCTGAGGTCTTCCACGACCGAAAACAGCGAGGCGATCTCCCGCTTGGTCAGAGCCGCGGTGGGCTCGTCGAGGATCAGCATGCGGGCGTTCAGGCTCAGGGCCTTCGCGATCTCCACAAGCTGCTGGTGCGCGATGCCCAGATCCCCCACCTGGCGGTCGACGTCGAGGTTCAGCCCGATCAGGGCGAGGGCGGCCCGGGCATCCTCCTTCATTCGAGCCTTGTCGACCAGTCCGTAGCGGCGGGGCAGGCGTCCCAGCGAGATGTTCTCGGCGATGCTCATCGTGCCCACCAGGTTCAGTTCCTGGTGGATGGTGGCGATGCCGTGGTTTTCCGAGGCCTTGGTGTCCGGAAGGTGGACTTCCTGGCCGTCGATCAGGATCCTGCCGCTGTCCGGCTGGTGAACACCCGCCATCATCTTGATCAGGGTCGATTTGCCGGCGCCGTTCTCACCCAGGAGAACCTGCACCTTGCCGGGGAGAACGTTGACGCTGACGCCATCGATCACCTTGACGGGGCCGAACGCCTTGGACACGTTGTCCAGCGTAAGGATGGGACTGCCGTTCATGATTGCCGTACTTTCTCGAGTTCAGGGGTGGACCCGCGGACGATCAGGCGGGCGGGGATGGATTGGGAGGCCGGAGTTTCGCCCCCGATGACGCTCATCAACGTGTCGACGGCCAGGCGCCCCATCGCATTGACGTCATGCGCGATAACAGTCAATGCGGGGTTGACGAGCTTGAACGCGTCGATGTCGTCGTGGGCCACGAACGCGATGTCGGTGCCGATGGCGATGCCGCGTTCATTGCACACCCCGACCGCACCGATACTCATCAGGCTGTCGGCGGCGAGCAGGGCCGTCGGAGGGTTCGCGAGGTCGAGGAGGGTGCGTGCGCCTTCCGTTCCGCTGGCTGCCTGGAAGTCACCGAGGAAGATGAGTTCGGCGTCGTCGTCCGCCCCGGTTGCGGCCAGCGCTTCCTTGTAGGAGCGGAGGCGCTCGCGGCCGGTGGAGGTTGACTGCGGGCCGGCGATGTAGCCGATACGGCGGTGTCCCCGGGCCGTGAGGAGCTTTACGGCGTCCTTAATGCCCGTCGAGTTGTCCGGGCTGACGCATGGAACATCGAAGTTATCGAGTACCCGGTCAACGAAGACCACCGGCACCCCGCTCCGGAGCAGGTGGTCGAGGTTGCCGCCATCACCCTGGGGTGCCGCAATGACACCGTCCACCCGCTGGGACAGCATGACGTCAATGTACTCGTCCTGCTGCTCCACGTTCTCGTTCGCGTTACCAAACAGCGTCATGTACCCGAAGTCCCGCGCCCTCTGCTCCACTGCGTGGGCGAGGTCACCGAAGAAGGGGTTACGGACGTCCGGCAGGAGCAGGCCGATGGTCTGGGTGCGGGTTTTCCGGAGGGACCGTGCCTGCGCGTTCGGACGGAACCCGAGCCGGCTGGCCGCGGCGCCCACGGCTTCGCGTGCCTCGTGCGAGGTGGACGGATGGCCCGAAAGGACGCGGGACGCAGTGGCCGTTGAGACCCCTGCGGCTTCCGCCACGTCCTTGATCGTAACCTGCTTCATTGCATTTCCTTCGTCGTGGAATCGATTCCATGGAATCGATTCCAAGAGTATGTGCTCTAGTCCTTCTGAAGTCAAATCGGCGCCGGAATGGCGTCGGTCCATAATGGAGCATGCCCTCTTTGAAAGCCCGCATGGGCCTGCTCCTCGACGTTGACGGCCCCATTGCCAGCCCCGTCACGCGTACTGTTCCCCAGCCGATCATCGATCACCTGCTCCAGCTGGCCGCTGCCGGCTGGCCGGTGGTCTTCAACACGGGCCGCTCGGATGCTTTCATCCGGGAACAGTTATTGAACCCCATGGTGGCCTCAGGTATTCCCGACGGGGTCCGGTTCCACGCGGTCTGCGAAAAGGGTGCCTCATGGTTCAGCTTCGACGCCGACGGCGCGGGAAAAGTCAGCGTGGACCGGGCGCTCGCGCTGCCGGCAAGCTTCGGCGACGACATCCGCGACCTGGTCGCCGGGAAGTACTCGAACCTGATGTTCTTTGACGAGACGAAGCGGGCCATGGTGTCGGTCGAACAGTCGCTCGACGTCAGCAGCGCCGACTACCTGGCCGGACAGGCGGAGTTCGACGCCGACGCCATGGACATCCTTGCCAGCCACGGCATGGGGGGGATCCGCTTGGGCCGTGAAGTGCCCGACAGCAACGGCGCGGTGCACTACCGCATCGATCCAACGATCATCTCCACCGACATCGAATCGGTCCGGCTGGGCAAGGACCTCGGCGCGGAGCGTGCCCTGGCCCTGCTGGCACCTCTCGGAGAGGTTCCCACCACCTGGCGGACCGTCGGAGACTCACGGACCGACTATGCGATGGCTGACTACCTGCACGGCAAGGGCTTCGACGTGGCCCACGTCGACGTCCGGCCCTCCGACGGCGTGCCGGAGAAGCCGTACCGCATCCTCATCGAGGAGGGGTTGGTCAACGAGGACGCCGGGGCCGCGTTCCTCGCAGCCTGCGTCGCCACCCTCGACGGCTAGGCCGGCCGCAGGCTCAGGCGGCGGCGCTCAGGCAGGATTCGATCGCCGCCGCGATCTCGGGTGCGTCGGGCTCCACCGTCGGCGCGAAACGGGCGATGACGATGCCGTCCCGGTTGATGAGGAACTTCTCGAAGTTCCACCTCACCAGCCCCGGCAGGACCGACTTTGGGAACCCGGCTCCCTTGAACTCGGTCAGCCGCCCATACAGCGGATGCTGGTTCTTCCCCCGAACGTCCGCCTTGCGCGTGAGCGGGAAGGAGACCCCGAAGGTGGTGGAGCAGAAGGACTGAATCTCTTCGTCGGTACCCGGCTCCTGGTTCATGAACTGGTTGCAGGGAACCCCCAGGACGACCAGGCCGTCCGCCGCGTAGGCGCGGTACAGCTTTTCCAGGCCCTCGTACTGCGGGGTGAACCCGCAGTTTGATGCGACATTGACCACCAGGACGATCCTGCCCCGGTAGTCGCCGAAGGTCCGGAGGGTCCCGTCGTTCATCTCGAGTTCGATGTCATAGAGGTCACTGATGGGCATGGCTGCTCCTCGCTGGTGGTCACCGGTGCTGGATCTTCGTTCCCGGGCGCCGTCCGGATTGCTCTCCAAGCCGGGAACTCCCCAGCCGCGGCCTTCGTGGAACAGGTCAGGCGGGATGCTGCCCGCACCGGCTTTCCCGGGGAGACCTATGTTGCTGAACCTCGTTGCGTCATGGCGTGCCCAGCTGCGCTCCACGTTCACCGCCGGTGACCCGGCCATTCCGCAATGGCAGCTGGACCTCGAACAGGGCGACGACGTCGGATACTTCGTTCCCGGCTCAGCAGTCTGGGCCGTGCACGGCTCGATGACTCCGCTGGTTGCCGGGGTCCGCGCACTGCTCCTCCAGGCCCTCCATCCCGGCGCCATGGCGGGAGTCCATGCGCACTCCTCATTTCGCGAGGACCCACTCGGACGTCTTGCCAACACGATCCGGTGGATCTTCACCGTCACGTACGGGTCCGAGCGCACCGCACAGGATGCGTCGTCGTTCGTTCAGCGGCTGCACCAGCGGGTGCGGGGCACCTACGTCGACAGCCGCGGCACCACCCGGGAGTACTCTGCCGCCGACCCTGCGCTCGTCCGCTGGGTCCACCTCGCCTTCACCGACGCCTTCCTCGCGGCGCACAAGGCCTACGGGCCGCCGATCCCGGGCGGCTCCGACCAGTACGTCGCGGAATGGGCCCGGGCCGGAGAACTCATGGGGGTCGACTCACCGCCGCGTTCGGAGGCGGAGCTCGCTGCACAGCTTGCGGCCTTCGACCCGGACCTCACCGACAGCGACCAGGTCCAGGAGACCCTGGTGCACCTGAGGCACCCTCCTCTGCCGGCCTCGCAGCGGTTGGGCTACCGGGTGCTCTTCGCAGCGGCAGTCGCCACCCTCGAGCCGCGCCACCGGGAGATGCTCGGGCTGCGGGCGCCTTCCCTTGGGCCGGTTCCGCTGCCGATTCGAGCGGCAACCCATGTTGTGCTGAGGGTTGTGCGCCTGGGACTCGGGGCCCAGGGCCCCAGCGAAGCCGCGGCGCGGCGGCGGATCGCCCGGGTCCGGTCCTTGGGGCGTCGGGCCGCCTGACGGCCCCCGACCGCGCGGCGGCAGATCGCCGAATTGGTGCCAGCAGATCCGGGCGTCGACCAGCCTGACGGCCCTGGAAGCCCCATGCGGGACGCCCACCTGTTTGGAGTGGCATGAAAAAAGCCCCGGCCGTTGAGGGCCGGGGCTTTCTTTCTGCGGAGGATGGGGGATTTGAACCCCCGAGGGCGTTAACCCAACACGCGTTCCAGGCGTGCGCCATAGGCCGCTAGGCGAATCCTCCTAGTTTGGAGCAGATACCAGAATACCCAAACATGGGTGATGTTCCGAATCGGCGCCCTCCGGCCTGTTTTGTCAGAGGGAGGTGATGGACTATGACCATGGTCCAGCCAGCACCGGATACCCAGACCGACGAAGCATTCGGTCCCGGGGGCGCGCAGCCGGGATCGGTGTTCGAGAACGGCCTCTTGGCATTCCTCGATGACGATCCGCTGTGGCTTGCGCAGGAGCTGACAGCGCTGGATCCTGCCGCTATTGCCCGCTTGAATGCGGCCGGAGCCGTGGACACCCTCGCGAAGGTCGCGCGGCTGGAGAGGTGGCTCGCGTCGCAGAAGACGCGGATCGTCCACCGCATCGGTACCTCAATGGCCGAGGACAAGCGCTCGGGGAACGAACGTCGGCTGGCGGCAATGAATGCCGTGAGTGAGACTGCCTGTGTCCTCAAGATCCCCGAAGGCACTGCCGGAGGCCTCCTCGCTGAGTCGACCGCCCTGGTCGAGGAATTCGCGCCCACGCTTGAGGCGCTGCGTTCGGGGGCGATCCATTACCAGCACGCGCAGGTGGTTCTCCGGGAAAGCACAGGGGTTTCCGCGGAGGAGCGGGCCAGCTATGAGGACTCCCTGCTTCAGGCGGCTCCGGACCTGACGCGTTCGCAGCTCGCGGTCAAGGCACGCAGGCTGCGGGAGAAGATCTGCCCTGGGGCGGCTGCGGAGCGGCGCACCAGGGCCGAGGCGGACCGCGCCGTCTGGCTCGAGCCCGCCGCGGACGGCATGGCCTACCTTGGGGCCTTCCTGGGTGCCGAGAACGCCGTGGCCATGTTCGACCGGCTCACCCGGGCAGCCCGCGCAGCACAGGGCCCGG
Source organism: Arthrobacter melezitosi (assembly GCF_054511055.1). Taxonomy (NCBI): domain Bacteria; kingdom Bacillati; phylum Actinomycetota; class Actinomycetes; order Micrococcales; family Micrococcaceae; genus Arthrobacter; species Arthrobacter melezitosi. The sequence goes on along the minus strand of NZ_JBTNDJ010000005.1, from coordinate 125,010 downwards.
CAGAGACACGGACCCTGGCCCAGCTGCGCGCTGATGCCCTTGCGGGCCTGGTGATTCAGGACGACCCGTCGCTCCAGGAACCAGGAACCCTCCGGGGCATCCGGCCCCAGGTGCTCGTGACGGTTCCGGTGCTGTCCCTGCTCGGTGAAAGCGAAAGCCCGGGCGACCTTGAGGGTTACGGCCCAATCCCGGCCGGCGTCGCCCGGCAGCTCGCGGCGAATGCGCCGGGCCTGATGCGGCTGCTCACCGATCCGATCGACTCGGCGGTGCTCGACGTCGGCCGCCGCCGCTATCGGGTGCCGAAGGACCTGAGGACCTACCTGCGCGTCCGGGACAAGACCTGCAGGTACCCGCGGTGCAGCCGGTCCGCCGGCACCGCCGACCTCGACCATACGGTCCCCTGGGAGGACGGCGGGAGCACCCGGCCGGAGAATCTCGCGTGCCTCTGCCCTAAGCACCACCGGATGAAGCATGAGGCCGGGTGGTCGGTGCGGCAGCTTCCGGGCGGGGTGCTCGCTTGGACGTCGCCAACCGGAAGGAACTACTCGACCCGCCCGGAGGATCCCCCTGCCGCGGTGCCGTCCGATGCGGGCGGCCCGCGGACACCGGGGCGGCCACCCGGGCGCGCATGGCGATCGCCGCCGGCCGAGGATCCGCCGCCTTTCTAGGTTGGTGCTCGACGGACGCTGAGGAACGGGTGCTGTGCGCCGGGCTGAATGCTGGGGGCTGCTCGATGATGCTGGGGACCGCTCGATGCTCGGGCTGCACGGACGCTTTCGCTGTCCCCGCATAGGCACCGTGCTCCCTCCGCGTGCCGGATGGCGGTCCGACCGGCACCGGCGCGCGGGCTCAGGAGCAGTCCCCAAGTTCCTGTAGACTATTTCCCGGCCCCTCATGTGGTGTCATCCTGTGAACTCCCCCAGGACCGGAAGGTAGCAAGGGTAAGCGGGCTCTGGCAGGTGCATGGGGGGTCTTTACTTTAACCGCCGGCCGCATCAACCGACCCTTTCGAGGACACGCGGCGAGGGAGTGAAACCATGGAGACGACACCCGGCGCGGGCCGCTTCGCCCCGAGCCCTTCCGGCGAGTTGCACCTGGGCAACCTGAGGACGGCGATCCTCGCCTGGCTTTTCGCCCGCTCCACGGGACGCCGCTTCCTGCTCCGCATCGAGGACCTCGACACGGTCCGGGCCGGCGCCGAGGCGGCCCAGATCAGCGAACTTTCAGCACTGGGCCTCGATTGGGACCTGCCACCGATCCGCCAGAGCGAGCACCTGCAGCGGTACGAGGAGAGCCTCGCTGTCCTGTCCCAGGCGGGCCTGCTCTATGAATGTTTCTGCACCCGGCGCGACATCGCGGAGGCCGCCGCCGCTCCCCACGCCCTCCCGGGCGTCTACCCCGGAACCTGCCGCAACCTTACCGACGCCGAACGGGAGGTCCGCCGCCGGGAGCGGCCGCCCGCGCTCCGGCTGCGGGCCGACGTCGGGACGTATCCGGTCGAGGACCGGCTGCACGGCCGGTACACCGGCCCCGTCGATGACTTCGTTGTCCGTCGCAATGACGGCGTGCCCGCCTACAACCTCGCGGTCGTCGTCGATGACGGCGCCCAGGGCATCGATCAGGTGGTGCGCGGCGAGGATCTCCTCAGCTCGGCTCCACGGCAGGCCTACCTCGCCGGACTGCTCGGCCTCCCGGTGCCGCAGTATGCCCACGTGCCGCTTGCCCTGAGCAAGGAGGGCCGCAGACTGGCCAAGCGCGACGGATCGGTGACCCTCGAAGCGCTGGCGGCCGAGGGCCTGCCGGTCGAGGTCGTCCGCGCCGGCATCCTGGAATCCCTGGGCCTGCCGGCCGGTCCGCTGACCGCCGTCCTCCGCGACTTTGACCCGGACCGCATCCCCCGCAATCCCTGGATCGTGGACCCTCCCCTCTTCTCCTCCACCGGAATGCGTTCCGTCACCCCCAACCGATAAGGTTCATCTGTGAGCACAGCCCTTTACCGTCGGTACCGCCCCGAGACCTTCGCGGACGTGATCGGCCAGGAGCACGTCACCGATCCGCTGATGGCCGCCATCGAAAAGGGTCGGGTCAACCACGCCTACCTGTTCTCCGGCCCCCGCGGCTGCGGTAAGACCACTTCGGCGCGCATCCTCGCCCGCTGCCTGAACTGTGCCCAGGGCCCGACGCCGACGCCGTGCGGTGTGTGCGACAGCTGCGTCGAGCTGGCCCGCAACGGCTCCGGGAGCCTCGACGTCATCGAGATCGACGCTGCGAGCCACGGCGGCGTCGACGATGCCCGCGACCTCCGCGAGCGCGCCACCTTCGCACCCGTGCGCGACCGCTACAAGATCTTCATCATCGACGAAGCCCACATGGTGACCTCGGCCGGCTTCAACGCCCTGCTCAAGATCGTCGAAGAGCCACCCGAACATATCCTCTTCATCTTCGCCACGACCGAACCGGACAAGGTGATCGGGACGATCCGCTCGCGGACCCATCACTACCCCTTCCGGCTGGTGCCGCAGGAACCCCTCATGGCCTACCTCGACGTGCTCTGCCGGCAGGAGAACGTGCCCGTCGCCCCGGGTGTGCTCTCCCTGGTCGTGCGGGCAGGCGGCGGATCGGTGCGCGACTCCCTGTCGGTCCTGGACCAGCTGATGGCGGGTGCCGGCGAGTCCGGCGTCGACTACGAACTTGCCGTTTCCCTGCTCGGCTACACCCACGCCACCCTGCTCGACGACGTCGTCGACGCCGTCGCCGCCGGTGACGCCGCGACGGTATTCACGGCGGTTGACCGGGTGATCCAGACCGGGCACGACCCACGGCGGTTCGTCGAGGACCTGCTCGAGCGCTTCCGCGACCTGATCGTCATCAACGCCGTCCCGGAGGGGGCCGCCTCGGTGCTGCGGGGCATTCCCGAGGACCAGCTGCACCGCATGCGGACCCAGGCGAACCAGCTCGGCGCAGGTGAGCTGTCGCGGGCCGCCGACATCACCAACACCGCGTTGACCGAGATGACCGGGGCCACCTCGCCGCGGCTGCATCTTGAGCTGCTGTGTGCGCGGATCCTGCTGCCCGCGGCGGATGAGTCGGTGCGTGGAACGCTTGCCCGCGTTGACCGGATCGAACGGCGGCTGGCGTATGCGGGAACGGAGACGCCTCCGGCGGCGACCGCACCTGCGCGTGGAGCCGGTCAGGCTCCATCCCGCCCCGGGGCAGTCGAGTCCTCCTCCGGTCCCGCACAGGGCGCCGCGGCCGCCGGTACGCCGCCGGTGACCGCCGGGAGGCCGCCGCAGACCGCAGCCCAAACGGGCGGCGTCGCTGCCGCAGCGTCGGGCGTCCCCAACGCCTCGTCGACCGGCGAGCAGACGACCGGTGCTCCCGGGTCCGGCGCTCCCGAGTCCGGTGCTCCTGAGTCCGGTGCTCCCACGTTCGGGAGCCCAGATGCCGGCACGGCGACGGCGGACGCAGACCCGCAGGCGGCAACGCGGGGGGCCGCATCTCCCGCAGGCTCGACAGGCGTACCCGATGCCCGGCGTGGCCCGGGCACCGGAGCCGCATCCGCATCCACAGGCGCAGGCGCACCCGACAGGGCACCCTCCGGCGCCGAGCCCGCCGCCACGCCAGCACCGGCCGCCACGCCAGCACCGGCCGCCGCATCGGCCGACTGGGGTAACAGCTGGGGAAGTGAACCACCAGCACCGGCACCGGCCGCTCCCGCGGAACCTCCGGCCGCTCCCGCGCCGGAGCGTCCCGCTGCAAGCCACACCCCGGCAGGACCTTCCTCCCCCGCCCGGACCCCCGCCGATGGTCAAGGCGCGGCTGGTCAAGGCGCCGGGGCAACGGCCGGTCGACCGGACGAACCGGTGCAGGCCGTCCCGGCCGAAGCTCCCGCCGCGGGTGGTTCGGGGCAGATCGAGATGGTCCGCCGCGCCTGGCCGGAAATCATGGACGAGCTCGCGAAGATCAAGCGGATCACCTGGCTCAATGTGAATGTCGATGCCAAACCCCGCGCGATGGAGGGCAACAAGCTCGTCCTCGCCTTCACCACACCGGGCAACGCCATTGCCTTCCAGCGCGGACCCCACATGGACAACGTGCGCCAGGCCATCCAGAAGGTCCTGGGGCTCGACTGCATGATCGAGGCCATCCTCGACGGACCGGGGCGGGGTGAGTCGGACCCAAAAGTACCGGCCAGCCGGCCAACGCCGGCTAAGGGCACTCCCGACCCGGAACCCCGGCCCGAGGCAGGGCCGCCCGCACCCACTGCACCGGCAGGACCAAGCGCGCCGGGTGGAGCGACAGCACCGGCAGGTAATTCCGCCGGTCCGGCAACCCCTCCAGGGCGATCGGGGGGAATGGCCGGCCGGCCGGAACCGCAGCCCACTGTGCAGTCCGCCGCGCACTCCGGAGCTCCGGAGTACGCGGGACCCGCACCGACTGCACAGGTGGCACCGGCTGCGCCAGCGACCAATGCGACGCGGCCGATAGCCCCTCAGCCGGGCCAGCCGACCGTGCCCAACCGACCGGACACCCAGCTCCAAGAGCAGCCGCACACCCAGTCACAGGCGGGGCCGGACACGCAGCTCCAAACGCGGCCACACGCCCAGCCCCAGGCGGGGCCGGACACGCAGCTCCAAGCGGGGCCGGACGCCCAGCTCAAAGCGCGGCCGGAACCCCTGCACCATGCGTTGGCTCCCGCCCCTGGCGCGGGTACGCCCCCCGCCACGCCTGCCCCTGCGCCTGGCGGAGCAGCAACCGGTCGGCCCGCCGGCGCCGGTCCGGGCCGCAGCGGTCCGGCCGGTGGCCCCGCCGCCGGTGCACCCGGTACCAGCGGCCACCCGGCCGCATCAGGTCCGACCCTGCCCGGAGGAGAACCTGCACGGGATTCACGCCCGTCCACCGGAGCCCAGGCGGGCCCAGTCGGCAACCGCACGTTTTCCGCTGCCACCCCGGGAGGAACGCCCGCGGGTCGGACTGCCGATCCGCAGGAGAACCCGGTGTCCAGCGCGCCATCTGCGCCACGGGCTGGGCGGCACGACAACGCCCCAGCGTCGCCGCGCCCTGAACCGGAGCCGTACTGGCACAACCCTGATCCCGAAGACGACTCCTGGGCTCTGGTCGAGCCCCCCGAGGACGCCTACGATCCGGGCCCCGGATCCAACGGCCGCAGCGGTGCCTCCGCCGCGCCGTCCATGCCACACGAACCAGGAGCAGTCCGCCGGGCACCGGTGCAGCCCCACGCACCCGGGACCAAGCCGCCTGCTGCAACGCGGCCGCAGACGCCGGTGCAGCCGCCGGCCCGGGGCCAATCCCAGGCACCCTCGGGCTGGCAGGGACCTGCCCAGGGCGAGCCTCAGCTTCAGGCACCGCGTCCTTCCCAGGCCCAGACTCCGGTCCAAGCGCAGGCTCCGGCTCCGGTCCAGGCCCGACCCCCGGCTCCGGCTCCGGTCCAAGCGCAAGCTCCTGCTCCGGTCCAGGGCCAACCCGCGGCCCAGGCTCGTGTCCAGGCCGCCCCTGACGCCCGTTCTTCTGCCGGCACGCCCGCACCGTCGTCCAAGCCCGTCAGCCGCTACCAACGGCTGCTGGACGAGGCGGCACGCAAGCGGGCGGAGGAAGCCGCGGCCCGGCCGGGAACCGTAGACTTGAAGTACGTCGAGGATGTTCCCAGCGCCGATGATGAGACGATCGAAGAGACCGGCCTCGTCGGACGGTCGGCCATCGAACGGATCCTCAACGGCCGGCTTGTCGAGGAACGCAGGATCGACGCCCAGTAACGGACGGTCCTCCCGTCCGGTCCCGGGCGTACCGAAGGCGCATTCCCCCACGAGCAAGATCCAACAATGAAGAAGGTCACGTGTACGAAGGCGCGGTTCAGGAGCTTATCGACGAGCTCGGACGCCTACCCGGGGTTGGGCCGAAGTCCGCTCAGCGGCTCGCCTTCCACATCCTCGAGGCGGACAGCGAAGACATGGAACGGCTCGTCAAGGCCATCACCACCGTCAAGGAGCGCGTGAAGTTCTGCGCGATCTGCGGCAATGTCGCCGAGCAGGAGACCTGCGGTATCTGCAGGGACACCCGCCGCGACCCAACGATGATCTGTGTCGTCGAAGAGTCCAAGGACGTGATTGCGGTTGAGCGCACCCGCTCCTTCCGCGGCCGCTACCACGTGCTCGGCGGCGCCATCAATCCCATCGCCGGGGTAGGGCCGGACCAGTTGCGCATCCGGGAGCTCCTCAACAGGCTCTCCGATGAGCAGATCAAGGAAATCATCATCGCCACCGACCCCAACCTCGAGGGGGAGGCGACGGCGACCTACCTCGTGCGGATGCTCAAGACCATCGGCATCCCGGTGACCCGGCTCGCCTCCGGCCTGCCGGTCGGCGGCGACCTCGAGTACGCGGACGAGGTGACCCTCGGCCGCGCCTTCGAGGGCCGCCGCTCCATGTCCTAGCGGTTCCGGCGCACGGGCCGGCCCGGACCGCCGGGTGATCCGGGTGCCCTGCGCCAGCCTCCCCGCCGGGCACCCCACGCCACCCGCGTTAGGCGATCCGGGTGCCCTGCGCCAGCCTCCCCGCCGGCGTCCTGAGCCGCCGGTATCCAAGGAGAAGCAGGCCACCGGCCAGTAGGAACTGGAGCAGGAGCCCGAGGGGCCAGATCGGGAACTTGTCGTCGAGGTCGCGGGCCGCGCCCTGCGACTCTTCGCAGGTGACGTTGAGATCCGGGCCCGCCTGGAAGCTTCGGACCTGCTGGCTGATGCCCTCCATGACCCCCGGAGGCCGGTAGTTCGGGTTGGCTCCGATGTCCCCGGGCATTCCGGGTTCAGGGGTGCTGCGCGAATAGGGAGCCGCGTCGGCCACCACCACGAAGGGATTCGCCGCAAGGATCCACGTGATCCGCTCGGTGTGCGGCACGGGCTGCCGGAAGGTCTCGGTGACGCATTCGGAATCGCCGGGCTGCGGAGCGGGCGCCTGGGAATCCGGGCTTTCGACCGGCGCGGGGTAGGTGTTGTAGGACGTCGTCACCTCGGTCTCCTCCAAGACGAGCGCCGTGCTCAGTCCGAAGGTGATGAGTGTGCCCAGCGTCAGCATCGCCACGAGCATGTAGGTGGCGACGATCGAGAACAGCGGGCGGTTCGCGATCGATGAGACGCCGACGCCGATCGCGCAGACAACGCCCAACTCCAGCGCGAGCATGCCCAGCGAGACGAATGCCTCGGAGGCGTGCACCCCGCCCAGGGCCAGCGCCCAGAAGATGAAGGGGGCGCTGAGCACCAGGAAGGCGAGGGAGGCGACCCAGGACGCAAGCCACTTGCCGGCCAGCAGCTGCCCCGGGGTCAGCAGGGTCACCTGCAGAATGGCCAGGGTCCCCGCGGCGCGGTCACCGTTGACGGCATTCGCCGACAGCCCCGGCGCCACCAGCAGGCCGAAGAACAGCACGAAACCGACAACAAGGTCGAAGAGCACCGCCCCAATGCCCGAGTAGGTTCCCATGGTGGCGGTGGCGAGCAGGAAGACCGCCCCGATCACCACGAACCAGACCGCGAGCATGATGTACCAGGCCCGGCCGCGGAGCCGCTGGCGCATCTCAAGCCAAAACACCGTCCCGACGGCGGACCGGGTGGAAAGGGACCGTTTGTCCGCCACGTGCGGCGGCTGCTGAATGTTAACGCTCATCGTCTGTCCGTATCCAGGCTCATGTAGGTTTCTTCGAGGGCGCCGCCGGCGGGCGCGAAGGCGGTGACGGCGACGCCGGCCAGGACGAGGGTGCGTAGGAGCCACGCGGCCTGCTCGGTGCTGTCGAGCATCACCTGGTATTCGAGGCGCCGGGAGTCCCCACGTTCCTCGAACCGCATCCCGTGGGCTGAGAGCTCCGCGGCGAGGGCTTCCATCGGTTCGGCCTGGATGTTGTACCGCCGCACCTGGCTTCCGGCCTCGTCAAGGGTCTGGCTGCGGATTGACTCGCCCCTGCTGACGAAGACGGCGCGGTCGGCGATCTCGTCGAGTTCCGACAGCACATGGCTTGAGACGACGATCGTCTTGCCTGCTGCGGCAAGGGTCCTCAGCAGGGTCCGCAGGTCCACCCTGGATCCGGGGTCGAGGCCCGATGCCGGTTCGTCCAGCAGGAGCACCTGCGGGTCGTGGATCAGGGCGCGGGCAAGGCTCAACCGCTGCTGCTGGCCGCGGGAAAGCACCCGCGCCGGCTGGTCGGTGTACTCGGTCAGGCTTACCGTCTCCAGCAACTCGTGGGCACGGGCCGTCCGTTCCTCCGCACCCATCCCATAGAGGGCCCCGGTCGTGGTGAGCACCTCGAGCGCCGAAAGGGAGTCCCATCTGCCAAGGGCGTCGGGCATCCAGCCGACGAGCCTGCGCACCCCCCGCGGGTCGGCGACCGGGTCGATGCCCCCTACGCGCACCGAACCGGCATCGACAGCGAGGAGCGATGCGAGGATCAGCAGGAGGGTTGTCTTGCCGGAGCCGTTGGGTCCGATCAGGGCGGTCACTTCACCGGGCGGGGCCTCGAAATCGATGTGCCGGACAGCCTGCACCGAGCCAAAGCTCCGCGCGGCGGCGTGGACAACGATTCCCCCAAATTCGTTGGTCATCCCGCGACCCTATGCCACCCGGCGCCGGATCGGTGGAGGTGCGCAGAGTTATTTGGCGGGGTGTCCATATTCGGTCATGCAATTGGAGGGCCGCTTCGGCCCGCCGCTAGACTGGCAGCGTGTGGCACTCCGCGGGCGAGGGCCGGCCCGGCCGCTGTGCCGTGCACCGAAGCGCCGCACTGCAGCAGATTCCGACGATGTCAGTGAGCGAGTGCATGAGCCTTCTAGTCCAGAAGTTCGGTGGGTCATCGGTAGCGGACGCCGAGGGAATCAAGCGCGTCGCCCGGCGGCTCGTGCAGTCCCAGGCGGCCGGCAACCAGGTCGTCGCAGTGGTTTCGGCCATGGGCGACAGCACGGATGAGCTCCTGGATCTCGCGGCGCAGGTCTCGGAGACCTCCGATCCCCGGGAGATGGACATGCTCCTGAGTGCCGGGGAGAGGATCTCGATGGCCCTGCTTGCCATGGCGATCCACGGCCTCGGAGCCTCCGCCCAGTCCTTCACGGGCAGCCAGGCAGGTATGATCACCGACGCCATCCACGGCAAGGCGCGCATCATCGATGTCTCGCCCCACCGGATCCGCACCGCCATCGAAAAGGGCGACATCGCCATCGTGGCCGGCTTCCAGGGCATGAGCCGTGACAGCAACGACATTACGACGCTCGGCCGCGGCGGCTCCGACACCACCGCCGTCGCCCTCGCCGCAGCCCTGAAGGCGGACGTCTGCGAGATTTACACCGACGTCGACGGCGTCTACACCGCCGATCCGCGCGTCGTGCCGTCGGCCCAGAAGATCGACACGATCTCCAGCGAGGAAATGCTCGAACTGGCGGCCTCCGGTGCGAAGATCCTGCACCTGCGCAGCGTCGAGTACGCCCGCCGGTTCGGGGTGCCGCTCCACGTGCGGTCCTCCTTCAGCGACCATGAGGGGACCTGGGTCCTGCCCAGCCCCGACGACCAGATCAAGATTCAAGAGGGAGAACCCTTGGAACAGCCAATCATCTCAGGCGTCGCGCACGACCGCTCGGAGGCCAAGGTCACCGTCGTCGGCGTTCCCGACATCCCCGGCAAGGCTGCGGAGATCTTCGGGATCATCGCCGGCGCGCACACGAACATCGACATGATCGTGCAGAACGTGTCGACCCACGGATCGGGCCGGACCGACATCTCCTTCACGCTGCCCATCGTCGATGGCGCACAGGCCCTTGCCGCCCTGGGCGAGGCGCAGGCCGGGGTCGGCTACGAGTCGGTCGAATACAACGAACAGATCGGGAAGCTGTCCCTGATCGGCGCCGGCATGCGCTCCAATCCCGGGGTTTCCTACAAGTTCTTCAAGGCGCTCTCGGACGCCGGCGTCAACATCGACATGATTTCGACGTCGGAGATCCGGATCTCGGTCGTGACCAGCGCCGAACTGCTCGACACCGCCGTCCGGGCGGTCCATGCGGCCTTCGAGCTCGACGGCGAAGCGACCGCCACCGTCTACGCCGGCACCGGGCGGTAGGGCCGCCCGGGCCGGCGGCACCGGGGCGTTTCAGGACTTGTCGGTCGGCCGCCGCACAGCGTAGTGGTGGCCTTCCGAGTCCACTTCGATCTCGAAGGACGCCACGTCCCTGTCACACTGATCCTCCGCCGCGTCGTGTCGATGGACGACGGGTGTTCCCAATCCGCTGCGGTCGGCCGGGCCGAGGAACATCCCCACGAACGAGTCGAGGCGGTTGTAGCCAGGGCGGCGGGGCCGGTGGAACTTCGATGATTCCGGCGATTTTTCCATGGTGCACCTTCTTTCGAGGTACACCTCATTTTACGCCGGGGCCGTGCGGAAAGCGCCGGTCAGGACGGACGGCGGGGAACGATGTAGGTCGAGCCGTCGGCCCGCGTGATCGTCTCCCACTGGTCCGCCTCGGACTGCCTTTGCTTCAGCAGCTCCTGGTTTTCGGCGGTCATCGGATGGTCGAGCGAGCTTGACTGCGCCGGGCCGAAAAAGGCCCGCGTCCGGCCCGTCAGCCGCATGAATCGCTCGATGAAGCCGGGTCGATTCGACATGCCCGTCCCTCCTTCGTTGGTGCTGTCCCCTCCATTTTCCCACGGACGGTGTACGAAAAAGACAGGTGGTGCCGGCGGCCGAAGCCGCCGACCCCACCTGCCGGTGGTCGAACCCGTTCTAGGGCCGGATCAGCGGAGGGTCGAACCTCCCGCCGGAGCCTCCGTAGCTCCGTCGATGATCGCCGGGGAGCCGGTCGACGTGACCGTGGTGGCACCGTTGGCACCGACCTCGAGGCTCACGGCCGTCGATCCGGCGTCTCCGAAGAACACGCGCCCAACGTAGCTGCCGGGCTCAAGGCCGGTCCAGGACAGGGTCACGGTCGACTCCTTGCCGTTCTTGAGCTGGATCGGGTCCGGGGAGACCGAGAGGTTCCCTTCGTCGCCGCCCAGCACGACGGCGTCAACGGTGGCCTTGGTGGGCCGCTTGTCCGGGCTGCTGTAGAGGTTGGCAACGACCGTGTAGGTTCCCGGAACCGGGTTGTTCAGCAGCACTGCCTCACTCGCCGAAGCGGTCGCCGCATCGAACGGGCGCCCCCTCGGGTCGGTGACATACAGGTCGAAGTCCGCAGCGGGGTCCGCCGAGTTCACGGCGAAACGGGCCAGCGAGGTTCCCTCGGGAACCTCGATCGTCCGCACGCTGTTGCTCGCATTCTCGGTGTCGCTGTACGGACCCGGCACCAGCTCGGTCGACGTGCGGTCGGCCTTGGACAGTCCCTTGACGGAGAGATCGACGGTGCTTGTCGTTCCCGCCGTGACGTTGAACGTCCCGGTTCCGGTTCCTGCCGCAGACGTGAAGGAAATGGCGGCGGGCATCACGGCGGTGACCGGACGCACGGCGATCGGTGAGGTCACCGTCGCACCCCGCGCTTCGGTCCAGGTGAGCGAGCCCATCGTGAAGGCGTCAAGCGCGGCCGACTTGTTTTCGAAGGTCACCTTGAAGCTCTTGGACTCCCCTGCGGCGGCAAAGTCGAGCCGGTCCGGGGACACCTTCGCGGAGATGCCCGGAAGGTCCACCGCTGCGGTGTAGCTTCCCGGGGCGGTCGCCGTCACAGTGCGGGTCACCGTGACCTTCCCGGTGAGCTTGCCGACGGCGATCGAGGGAACGTTGACGTCCTTCGCCCCGACAACCTGCGGCTTCCGAAGCCCCAGCGGTGCGCCGAGGCTCTGCAGGAAACCGTTCCAGTGGGCGGCATCCGCGTCATACACGAGCCCGGGGCTCAGCATGGCGGCGGGGTCCACGTGGCCGGCGCCGACGGCGAAGACGTCGTTGTTGGCCGCCCCCTCCTCGGTCAGCACATCACCGGCGGTGGTCATCAGCGCCGACTTCGCGGCCGCCGGGGACCAGCCCGGGTTCTTCGCCAGGATCAGCGCGCCGAGTCCGGCGACCTGCGGGGCAGCCATCGACGTACCGGAAAGGAACCCGAAGTTCTCCCCCGTCCCCACCGGCGAGACACCGGCCAGGACGTTGACGCCGGGCGCCGTGATGTCGGGCTTCAGGAAGTCCGAGTTGACCGCAAGCGACGGTCCACGCGAGGAGAACGCGGCGATCTGCGGGTCCTTGGGAGTGGGAAGGCCCGTTGTGTCCTGGTCGACCAGCGCCGCGGTGAGCGCGGGGTTGGCCTCGAGCTTGGCCTTGATCTCGGGGTCGTCGATGTGGACGGTGGGTACCGCGTGGAGGTCCAGGTCGAGGGACCCGGGGCTCACGTTGACGAGGATCATGCCCACGCCGCCGGCCTTTTCGACCGTGGCGCTCTTGGCCACCCGGTCGATGACGCCGCGGTCGCAGACCACGATCTTGCCCGTCACCTTGGCGGCGTCGAGGCTGTCGGGCTTGCACAGCGCGGCGTCGGCTGGCGTGGCGCCGGCGGCTGCGGCCTTGGCTGCCAGCACGACGGCGGTCTGGGGAACCTCCCGGTTCATCACCGAGGTGCCGCGGTACTTGGTGCCATCGGAGAGTTCGACGGTGCCCTGCAGTTCGTGGGAGAACGTGCTGGCGGCCACCGTGGTGAGCCAGGGCGAGCTGTGGTTCACGGTGCTGACGGTCGGCCCGGAGTTTCCTGCGGAGGTGGAGACGAAAATTCCCGCCGAGGCGGCGGAGAGGAAGGCAAGCGCCACCGGGTCCGTGGTGGAGTTGTTATTGCCCGAGATTGAGTAGTTGAGGACATCCACGCCGTCCAGGATCGACTGCTCGATCGCCTCAACGGAAGCCGAGCTGTAGCAGCCGCCCGAGTTCGGGTCCTTGTCCTCCCAGCAGACCTTGTAGACGGACACGGCGGCCGCGGGGGCCACGCCGGCACCCTTGCCGAAGTTCCGTCCATCGACCGCGACGTCGACGTCGGCGTTGCCTGCCGCCGTCGAGGCGGTGTGGGTGCCGTGGGAGTCGATGTCGATGGGGGAAATCCGCTCATCGGGCGAACGGTCCTTCTCGGGCACGGAGCCGAGGAAGTCGTCGGCGAAGTAGCGGGCGCTGAGCACCTTGGAGTTGCAGGCGCTGCCGTCGAACTCCTGGCCGGTCTGGCATTCGCCCAGGAAGGTGCTGCCGTCGGCCTTGAGCATGGCGATCTTGCCCTCGGGGGTCAGGTAGGGCTCGCCCACCACCGGGTCGCCCTGCAGCAGCTTGACCTCGACGCCGGTGAGGAACGCATTCTCCGGGCGGTACCCGGTGTCGATGACCCCCACGACAGTGCCCTTGCCTGCATTGGCGGCTCCACCGAGCTGGGTGGCCCAGACGCCGTCGCCGCCGGTCAGGCCGAGGAAATCGGCGCTCGAGTAATCGGGGCTGTTCTGCACGTCCGGTGCCACCGTGTAGACGTTCGGGTTCTTGGCGAGCAGCGCCGCCTGTTCCCCGGTGAGGTTGGCGGTGAATCCATTGAGGGCGGTGGTGAAGGACTTGCCCACTTCGACGTCGACGGCTGCCGCAACGTCGTTCTGGTTCTTCTTCAGCCGGGCCTCGTAGGCGCGGGCGTTGGGTGACTCCTTGGTGAACTTCTCCCCCTTGCCCGGCTTCGTTGCCGGGATCCCGTCGGCGCCCCCCTCATACATCGCCAGGGGATGTTCCTTCAGGACAACGATGTAGCGGCCATCTTCGAAACTTGCGGGGGAAACGCCTGAAAGCTGCGTTGAATTCTGCGCGGGCACCTGGGCCGCGAAGACGGCGGGGGTCATCGCCGCGGACGACATCAGCAGCGGCACCCCCAGCGCGATCGCCGTGACGCTGCGGAGCCGCGGGCTCCGCCGTCCGGCTTGTCCTCGTTGGATCATTGGGAGAAGAGCCTTTCAGTCAATGCGGGCCCGGCGGGAGTAACCGGATGCCCCTCATGCTGTGGGCTTCCGCTACCGGATCCCCATCTGTGACAAGAGTCACAAACGCCACAGCAGTATCAATTTACCCGAGGCAACACTTTCTGGGTAGAAAAAGAAGTGGATTTCCGGCGGGACTTGACAGAATGCACGTGGCGCTCGCGGAGGTTGATAATGGAACCATGCGCACCGCACCCTCCCCGGTCCTCGAGCAGGAGGAGTGGCTCCCGCTTGCGGAGAATTATACGGCGAGGGTTCGGCGTTTCACCGGGCCATATCTGCAACGCCGGTCGGCGGGGGAAAAGCACCCGGTCGAAGACTTCCTCTTCACCTACTACAACCACAAGCCGGGCCAGTTGCTGCGCTGGCACCCTGGGGCGGGCACGGCCCTGCGGGGCCCGCTCGCCGAAGAGCGGCGAAACTGGAAGTACTACACCTCCCTTCCCGGCGGGGCCGTCACGGCGGATGTCGATGCCTTCCGGCACGAGCGCACCGAGACCCTGGATTTCGTCCGCATCCTCCTGGCCGGAACCTCGCAGCGCCGGGCGCAGTTCGGCTGCTTCGGGCTGCACGAGTGGGCAATGGCCTACAAGTCGGAACTGAACGGGATCCGCCACGACTACCTCGGCCTGCGCCTCGGCGCCGAGGGCACCGACGCCGTCGTCGAGGAATCCCGGATCCGGTGCTCGCACTTCGATGCGTTCCGCTTCTACACCCCGCAGGCCATCCCGCTCAATGAACTGAGCCCCACCCGGGAAAACCAGCGTCACCTTGAACAGCCCGGCTGCCTGCACGCCAATATGGACCTCTACAAGTGGGCCTACAAGCTCAGTCCCCTCCTGCCCAGCAGCCTGGTCCTCGACTGCTTCGAGCTGAGCTGGCGGATCCGGATCCTCGATATGCGGGCCTCGCCGTATGACCTCAGCGGCTGGGGCTATGCCCCGGTCCGCATCGAAACCCCGGAGGGCAGGGCCGTCTACGTCCGGGAGCAGCGGCGGTTCTCCCTCGAATCCCAGCAGCTGCGCTCACGGCTCCTCGGGCACCTGGATGCCATCGGCGCCCTGCAGGCCCCTCATCCCGCCGGTCCGGACGGGGGCACCCCATGAGGTTCCGTACCCGGCTCCCTGCCGTATCCGCCGCGCTGCTCCTGGCGGTGTTGACCGGCTGCGCCGGTGGAACGGACGACGCTCCACCGGCCCCGACCTCGCCCGCTCCAAGTTCACCGGTGACCGGCCCGCCCCCCTCAAGCCCTGTTCCGACCCCGACGGAGACACCGACAATGGCACCGGAAACCCCTCCACCGCCCCCGGAGACCGGCGGGACCCGCCTGCTGATCTCCATCCAGGACTCACCGGAGGCTGCACCGGTCGAGTATGTGCTCGAATGCGTCGAGGGCAAGCCCGGCCCGGGAACCTCCCTTCCCAACGCCGAATCGGCCTGTTCCGTCGTTGACCGGCTCGGGACGAAATTCTTCACGGCCCGCCCCGACCGGAACATCGTGTGCACCGACATCTACGGCGGGCCGCAGACCGCCTCCATCACGGGCACCGTGAACGGCGAAACCATCAGGGCGCGCTTCGCCCGCACCAACGGCTGTGAAATCTCCCGCTGGGACGCCGTGCGGGACATCCTCGGCACCGGCGGCGAGTTCTAGCCGCCACCGGACCGGACCGCGCCCGGTTCGGGCCGGGCACGCGGGGCCGGTAGACTGGACGGGCAAGCTCGCGGAGCGCCGACATGTCGACCGATCTTTGGTCCGCCCGGCGTGAGACGGCACTTCCGGGCCCCTGCATTTAATGCTGGCACCCCCAGCACTTGCCGCTTCACTCACAGGAGTTGCCGGATGCCCCGGATCGTTGTTGACGTCATGCCCAAACCCGAAATCCTCGACCCGCAGGGCAAGGCCATTGCGGGGGCCCTGCCCCGGCTCGGCCTCACCGGCTTCGCCGGTGTCCGCCAGGGCAAGCGGTTCGAACTCACAGTCGATGGCGAGGTCACCCCCGAGGTGCTCGAGCAGGCCCGCAACGCGGCCGCCACCCTGCTCTCCAACCCGGTGATCGAAGATGTGACCCGCGTGGAGGTCATCCCGGAGGACGCCGAGTGAGCGTCGAAACCCCCCTGATCGGCGATTTCCAGCCGTTCCCCACCCCTTCGAACGAGGGCGCCCTGGCCGGCGTGCGCGTCGGCGTGGTCACCTTCCCCGGCACCCTCGACGACCGGGACGCGATGCGGGCGGTGCGCCTCGCCGGCGGCACCGCCATCCCACTGTGGCACGGCGACTCCGACCTGCGCGGCGTCGATGCAGTGATCATTCCCGGCGGTTTCTCCTACGGTGACTACCTGCGGGCCGGCGCCATCTCGCGCTTCGCGCCCCTGATGGAGCAGATCACCGCGGCGGCCGGCGGCGGAGCGGGCGCGCTTCCGGTCCTCGGCATCTGCAACGGCTTCCAGATCCTCACCGAAGCCCACCTCCTGCCGGGCTCCATGATCAAGAACAACTCCCTCCACTTCCTGTGCCGGGACCAGCGGCTGCGCGTCGAAAACGCCGACACCCCCTGGACCGCCGACTACACGGCCGGCGAGGAGATCGTGGTGCCGCTGAAGAACCAGGACGGACAGTTCGTCGCCGACGAGCGCACCCTCGATGAGCTCGAAGGCGAGGGCCGCGTGGTGTTCCGCTATGTCGGAGGCAACCCGAACGGCTCCCGCCGCGACATCGCCGGGATCTCCAACGCCGCGGGCAACGTCGTCGGCCTCATGCCGCACCCCGAACACGCCGTCGAGCCCGGCTTCGGCCCCGACTCCTCCGCCCGCGGCGAGGTGGAGCTGCGCGGCGGCACCGACGGCCTCGGCATCTTCACCTCGGTACTCAAGAAACTGGTTGGCTAAGTGACTGCAGAGACAATGTCCAAGAAGTTCAATATCGACACCGTCGCCAACGCCGAGGCCACCCCAGGGCAGGACCTGCCCTGGGCGGAGCTCGGCCTCAAGAAGAACGAGTACGACCGCGTCGTCGAGATCCTCGGCCGCCGCCCCACCGGCGCCGAACTGGCGATGTATTCGGTGATGTGGAGCGAGCACTGCTCCTACAAGTCCTCGAAGGTGCACCTGCGCCAGTTCGGCGAGAAGGTCACCGACGCCATGAAGGAACACCTCCTGGTGGGCATCGGGGAGAACGCCGGCGTCGTCGACATCGGTGACGGCTGGGCCGTGACCTTCAAGGTCGAATCCCACAACCACCCCTCGTTCGTGGAGCCCTACCAGGGCGCGGCAACCGGCGTCGGCGGCATCGTCCGCGACATCATCTCCATGGGCGCCCGGCCCGTCGCCGTGATGGACCCGCTGCGCTTCGGCGCCATCGACCACCCCGACACCGCGCGCCTGGTGCACGGCATCGTTGCGGGCATCGGCGGCTACGGCAACTCCCTGGGCCTGCCCAACATCGGCGGCGAGGTCGTCTTCGACCCCTCCTACCAGGGCAACCCGCTCGTCAACGCCCTCGCCGTCGGCGTGCTGCGGCACGAGGACATCCGCCTGGCGAACGCCTCGGGCGTGGGCAACCGGGTGGTGCTCTTCGGTGCCCGCACCGGCGGCGACGGCATCGGCGGCGCCTCCGTGCTCGCCTCGGAGTCCTTCGACGACGCCAAGCCCTCCAAGCGCCCCGCCGTGCAGGTGGGCGACCCGTTCGCCGAGAAGGTGCTCATCGAGTGCTGCCTCGAACTCTTCAAGGCCTCGGTGGTCGAGGGCATCCAGGACCTTGGGGCGGCCGGGATCTCCTGCGCCACCTCCGAGCTTGCCTCCAACGGCGACGGCGGCATGCACGTCGAACTCACGAAGGTCCTCCTGCGCGACCCGACCCTCACCCCCGGTGAGATCCTCATGTCGGAGTCCCAGGAGCGCATGATGGCCGTCGTCACCCCGCAGAACGCGGCGGCGTTCGAAGCGATTATGGACAAGTGGAACGTCGAGTACTCCTGGCTGGGCGAGGTCACCGACACCGGGCGGCTCGTCATCGAGTGGGACGGCGAGACGATCGTCGACGTCGACCCCCGCACCGTGGCCCACGACGGGCCCGTCTACGAGCGGCCCTACCACCGGCCCGAGTGGCTCGACGGCGTCCAGGCGGACTCCTTCGAGGGCTCTTCACCGGACCTCCGCGCCGCGGTGCTCGAGCTGATGTCCTCGCCGAATATGTGCTCCAAGGACTGGGTCACCAACCAGTTCGACCGCTACGTCCAGGGCAACACCGCCCTGGCGATGCCCGACGACGCCGGCGTGATCCGCGTCGATGAGGAGACCGGCCTCGGCGTCGCCATTTCGACCGACGCGAACGGCCGCTACTCGTACCTGAACCCGTACGAGGGTGCCCGCCTCGCCCTGGCGGAGGCGTACCGCAACGTCGCCACCTCCGGTGCGAAGCCGCTGGCCGTCACGGACTGCCTCAACTTCGGCTCCCCGGAGGACCCCGAGGTGATGTGGCAGTTCGCCGAGTCGGTGCGCGGACTCGCCGACGCCTGCCAGGAACTCGGCGTGCCCGTCACCGGCGGCAACGTTTCGCTCTACAACCAGACCGGTGGCGTGGCGATCCACCCCACGCCCGTGGTGGGCGTGCTGGGCGTGTTCGACGACGTCACCCGGCGCACCCCGTCCGGCTGGCGCGAGGACGGGCAGGCCATCTACCTGCTCGGCACTACCCGGAACGAACTCGACGGGTCGGAGTGGGCCAACCTGCGCGGCCACCTCGGCGGCACTCCCCCGGTGGTCGACCTCGCGGCGGAGAAGACCCTCGCCGCGGTGCTCGTGAATTCCTCGCGCGACGGCATGATCGACGCCGCCCACGACCTCTCTGAAGGCGGCCTCGCCGCCGCCCTGTCCGAGGCGGCACTCCGGTTCGGCGTGGGGGCGCGCATCGGCATCGACGAGCTCTGCGAGCGCGACGGCATCGACGCGTTCACCGCGCTGTTCAGCGAGAGCCAGGGCCGTGCGATCGTCAGCGTTCCCCGCTCCGAGGAGGTGCGCTTCAACGACATGTGCACCGCCCGGAACTACCCGACGATCCGGATCGGCGTCGTCGATACCGAGAACGGGGCGCTCGACGTGCAGGGCCACTTCACCCTGCCGCTGGCCGAGCTGAAGGAAGCGCACGAGGGAACCCTGCCGAAGTACTTCGGCTGAGGACAGGACTTCCTCAAGGACAGGAAAGGGCCGGGACCCCGGGCGAAACGCCGGGGGTTCCGGCCCTTTCCTGGTTAACCTTCGCGGGCAAGACGCCGGGCCGCCCGAACGTACCGGGCGGTGACATACCGCTGCACTTGACGCAGCGCCGGGGCCCCGAGCCGGTAGAGGGCCGAGGCCGGGACGCTGTACGCGCTCACCCGGAAGATCAGCTTCCCCTCCGGGCTGAGCTCGGCGTAGAAGCCCTCCTCGCCGCGCACCGGGTGGCCCTTCCGCGTGCCGTAGCCGAATCCCGCGCGCTGGCCCGGCACGGGCCGGCCGGAGGCGTCGCGGAGCACCTCCCGTGACCACAGCACGGTGCTGGGGGCGGGCAGCCGCAACGGGCCAAGGCCAAGGGCGGTGCTCACCTCAACGCCGGGGACGGCCCGGGCCGCGCCGGTGTCCACCCGCAGGCCGGCGTACCGGTGCAGCTGCCAGGTGAGGATGCCTTCGGCCAGGGCCTCGAAGGCCGCTCCCGGGTCCTCGGCCTCCACCGGGTGCGCCGTGACCGTGACCCGGTAGCCCTCGGGCCAGCCGCCGGTCAACGGCTCGGGGAACGGGCGGTCGGTGCGCCCCTGCTCCGGGTAGGTCAACCCTTCCATCAGCCGATCTCCCGCCGTCCTCCGGCCCCGCCGGAGGAGGCCGCTGCTTCGAGCCTAGCCGCTTCTCAACGCTTCCCCGCCGGCACCCCCCGGAGCCCGGAAAAAGTGGCAGGATGGTGCCACACACCTGCGCGGGAGGAAACCATGGGCGAGGCAAAACGCCAGGCAACGAAGGCGGCCGGCGCCGCCGAAGACGTTGCCGACTCAAAAGGCTTCCAACTGGCCGCGCGGGCCGGCTACATCGCGGCCGGGCTGCTCCACCTCCTGATCGGCATCATCGCCCTGCGCATCGCCACCGGCGGGTCGGGCAATGCGGACCAGAGCGGGGCGCTCCAACAGCTGGCCGCCGGGCCGGGCGGAAGGATCCTCCTGTGGGCGTGCTTCCTCGGCTGTATCGCCCTCGCGCTCTTTCAGCTCAGCGAGGTCTTCTTCGGGGCAAAACGCGTCAGCGGCAATGAGCGGACCAAGGAGCGGCTGAAGTCCGGAGGAACGGCCGTCGTGTATGCGGCACTCGCGGTAGCCTTCGGACGGTACGCGCTCGGAGGGTCGAGTGACAGCGGCCAGTCGGCCCAGTCGACCACGGCGTCCCTGATGTCGCACCCGGCCGGGGCGGCCCTGCTGATCGCGGTCGGAATCGGCCTGCTCGCCGCCGGCGGCTACTTCGCCTACAGCGGCGTGACCAAGAGGTTCGCGAAGAACCTCTCACGGCTTCCCTCGGGCGAGGCGGGATCCGCCGTACGAACCCTCGGCACCGTGGGCTACATTGCCAAGGGGGTCGCCCTCGCCGTTCTCGGTTTCCTGCTCATCCTGGCGGCGGTGCGGAACAACCCGGAGGAGTCGACCGGGCTCGATGGGGCCCTGAAGACCCTTGCCGGGCAACCCTTCGGCATTTGGATCCTTGGCGCCGTCGCCGTCGGACTAATCTGCTACGGGCTGTTCCTGATGGTCCGCTCGCGCTACCAGCGCATGTAGGCAGCTCCCTCAGAGTCCAAGACGGGCGCTTTCGGTGACCGGGCAGGTGTCCATCACGACGTCGAGCCCGGCATCCCGGGCACGCTGCGCCGCGGCCTCATCGACGACGCCCTGCTGAAGCCACACGGCCTTGGCTCCGACCGCGATGGCCTGGTCGACGACGGCACCCACCCGCGTGGAGTTCACGAAGCAGTCGACGACGTCGATCGGGCCCGGGATCTCCCCGAGGGTTCGATAGCCCTTCCGGCCGTGCACGTTCTCGCCCTTGAGGCTCACCGGGACGATTTCCTTATCCAGCCGGTCGGCCAGGAACCGGGAAACCGACAGCGCCGTCCGCCGCGGATTGTTCGACAGGCCGACCACGGCCCACCGGCCCGGTTCGCCCAGGAGCCGCCGGATTACCGCCGGATCATTGGAGTGCTTCACTCTTGTCCTTCCCTTCAACCGGCTCCAGCCTATGCGAACCTCCCGGACGCCGGAGCCGTCAAGGGCGCCGACGCGTGTCCGTTTATTACGGGAAGGATTTGCCGCCTGCTCGGCAAGGGGCGTTTAGTGGTGCTTGACCATCCCGAGCGGCTGAGAGACCTGGATCGATGAAGCCGCAGCAACCCTGGTTGCCCGTATCCCCTGATACCGGGCAATAACGAGGAGCAGGCCGCGGGTGCCGGGCGCTGAACAGCGTCGGCGAAGGCTTGTTCCGTAGGGTGCTACTGCCAGGAACGATGGAGAGTTCTATGACTGCTGTTCTGGCTTCCGCCCATTCCACCGATCCGCGCCGCCGGCCGCCCCTGAAGGTGACCTTCAGCAACCTCGGCCGCAGCTTCGGGACCCCCGGCGACCGACGGGTGGTGCTGCGGGACGTCACCGTGGACATCCGGCCCGGCGAGGTCCTGGCCATCCTTGGCACCAGCGGCTGCGGCAAATCGACGCTGCTGCGCGCCGCGGCCGGCCTCGACACCCCCGACGCCGGAAGCGTGCTGATCGACGGCACGGAGGTCCGCGGCATCGACGAGCGCTGCGCCGTTGCCTTCCAGGAGCCGCGCCTGCTGCCCTGGCACACCCTGCAGGCCAATGTCGCCATCGGGCTGCCGAAATCCTCGAGTGCGAGCGCCGGCAAGGCCAAGGTCGCCGAACTGCTCCACCTCGTGGGCCTTGACCGTTTCGCCAAGCACCGCCCCCGGGAGGTGTCCGGGGGGATGGCCCAGCGTGCCTCCCTCGCCCGGGCGCTGGCCCGCACGCCCGGCGTCCTGCTGCTCGATGAACCCTTCGGTGCGCTCGACGCGCTGACCCGGCTCAAGATGCAGGACCTGCTCCTGGAAATCCACGCGGCACAGCCCACCACTGTGCTGCTGGTGACCCACGACGTCGACGAGGCCCTCCAGCTCGCCGACCGGATCCTGGTGCTCGGCAGCAGCGGCGACGGGCCCGGCTCAACGGTGAAGGACCTGATCCGGGTCCCTGGCTCCCGTCCGCGGGACCGCAGCTCCCGCGACCTGGCCGAACTGCGCCGCACCCTCCTCGCCCTGCTCGGCGTCACCGGACACTGAGGAACGGGGCACCGGGGAACCGGCCAGCGACGGGGCGGACCCCCGCCATCTGAGGCCCGGACCGCCCCGCAGCCCCACCTCGCCCGCACCCTCCACGCTCCACCATCTCCTCCTGCAGCCATGCCCGCTGCCGCATTTTCCCGCACTCCCGGCCCACCCAGTAAAGGAACCCCATGAACCGTCTTGCCCTTCTCCGCACCGCCTCCGTCGCCGCAGCCTTGTCCCTTGGGTTGAGCGGCTGCATGGCCGGGGAGAACACCGCCTCCGGCGGCACAGCAGCCGAGGCCGCCACCACAGGCGGCACCCTGAACATCGACTTCGCGACCTACAACCCGCTGAGCCTGGTCATCAAGGAACAGGGATGGCTTGAGGAGGACCTCGCCGACCAGGACATCACGGTGAACTGGGTCCAGTCGGCCGGCTCGAACAAGGCCAACGAGGCCCTGCGGGCCGGTGCGATCGACGTTGGGTCGACGGCCGGATCGGCGGCGCTGCTCGCGCGCTCGAACGGTTCTCCGATCAAGACGATCGAAATCTACTCGCAGCCGGAGTGGGCGGCCCTCGTCACCTCCGCCGGATCGGACATCACCGCGGTGGAGGACCTGCGCGGCAGGTCGGTCGCGGCGACCAAGGGCACCGACCCCTACTTCTTCCTGCTGCAGGCCCTTGAATCGGCCGGAGTCGACCCCGACGAGGTGACTGTGCAGAACCTGCAGCACGCCGACGGCCGGGCCGCCCTCGCCAGCGGGGCCGTCGACGCCTGGTCCGGTCTCGACCCCATCATGGCCGCCGCCGAGCAGGACGGCGCCGAGCTGTTCTACCGGAACATCGACTTCAACAGCTACGGGTTCCTCAATGCCACCGAGAGCTTCCTTGAGGAAAAGCCCGACGTCGCCCAGGCCGTGGTGAACGCGTATGAGAAGGCGCGTGACTGGGCCGCCGAGAACCCCGGGGATACCGCGGCGATCCTCGCCGAGGTCGCCGGGATCGATCCGGCCGTCGCGGACTCGGTGATCCTTGAGCGCACCAACCTCGACGTCGACCCGGTCCCCGGGGACGCCCAGCGGGAGGTCCTGGAGAAGATCGGCCCGGTCTTCGTCGAGTCGGGGGACGTCAGCACCCAGGAGCAGGTCGATACGGCCCTCGAGACCCTGTTCGATGACTCGCTCGTGACGAAGGCCGACCCGGCCGCCGTCGGAGCCTCCTGATGACCGGCCCGGTCAACGGCATGCCGCCGGCGCGGCCCCCGGCCCCGGAGGCCGTGCCGGTCCCGGCTGCAGCGGGGAAGGCTTCAGGCACCCGGGGAGGCTCCCGCCCGGAAGCCTCCCCCGGGGCGGCGGTCCGCCTGCGCGGGCTGCTGCTCGGGCTGGTCGTTCCGGCCCTCCTGCTCGGCGCGTGGCAGCTCAACTCGGTCACCGGGGTGTTCAGCGCCGTCCAGCTGCCTCCACCGGGCGCCGTCGTGCGTGCCGCCGCCGAACTGCTGGAGCGCGGGGAACTCTCGGTGCACATCGCCATCAGCACCCAGCGCGTACTGATCGGCTTTGGCCTGGGAGCGGCACTGGGCCTTGCTGCCGGGGCGGTGCTCGGGCTGTCACGGTTCGCCGATTCCCTCCTGGGGCCCACAATCGGCGCGGTGCGGGCCGTCCCGTCCCTGGCCTGGGTTCCACTGCTGATCCTGTGGATCGGCATCAACGAGGACTCGAAGGTCACGCTGATCCTCATCGGGGCGTTCTTCCCGGTCTTCACCACGGTGTCCCTCGCGCTGCGCCACGTCGACCGGAACCTGGTGGAGGCCGGGCGGGCCTTCGGGCTCACCGGGTTCCGGCTCCTCACCACCGTGCAGCTGCCCGCCATCATCCCTGCGGTGTTCTCGGGGCTGCGCCTGGCCCTTGCCCAATCCTGGCTCTTCCTCGTCGCCGCCGAGCTCATCGCCGCCTCGATGGGGCTCGGCTGGCTGCTCAGTGACTCCCAGAACAACGGCAGGGTCGACCGGATCTTCCTGGCGATCATCCTGCTCGCGGTCCTAGGCAAGACGACCGACGCCCTGCTCGGCCTCGGCCAGCGCTGGGCGGTGCGGCGGTGGGCCTGAGCTGCGGGCCGGGCCGGCCCCGCCGGGCCGGGGACCTACCGGTCCAACCGCTCGATCCGCGGCCACGTCCACGCTTCGAGGTCCGGGGTCGGGATGTGGACGTGCTTCATGTCGTCGGGCTTGGGCGTGCTGGGGATGTGGGCCACCGGCGAATCGCCGTCCGCCGCAGCGGCGGCGGCATCGACGAGCCCGAACCGGTCACGGACCCGGCCGAAGAAGTCCGGCTCCTGGAGCCGGAGCATCCGGACGTCCGTCGGGCGGGCATAGACGGAGACCCAGTCCCCCGGGTCAAGGACTCCGACGATCCGGCCGTCGACGGACATGGACACCTGACCGCTGCGCTCGAGCACCCGCACCGAGACGAGTTCGTCGGCGGCCACGATCAGGCTCCGGTCGAAGACCATGTGCGCGGCGACCGGGGTGAACAGGAGCACCTGGGCGCGGGGGGACACCACCGGGCCGCCCGCCGCGAACGAATAAGCGGTGGAACCGGTGGGCGTGGCGATGATGAGCGCGTCGGCCGAGTAGGAGACGAAATGGCGGGATCCGACATAGACCGCCACGCTTGCCTGCCGGTCGCGGGTGAGCTTCTCGAACACCACGTCATTGAGCGCCGTGACGTCCATCCCGATGCCCCAGCCCGTCTCCTGGGCGGCGTCGGCACGGACCTCGGGCGGCTCCGTCGTCGGGCCCTTCTCGTAATGGAGCAGCGCGCCGAGTTCCTTGGGGATCCGCAGCGGCCGGCTCGAGCGCATCGTGAGGGTCAGGCGCCGCTCCTCCAGCGCCTCATTCGCGATGACGGCATTGAGCGCCTCGATCAGGTGCTCGGGCTCGACCTCGGTGAGGAAGCCCACCCGTCCCAAATTGACGCCCAGGATCGGGGAACCGGAGGCATGGGCCACCGCCACGCCGCGCAGGAACGTGCCGTCGCCGCCGATCGTGACAACGAGGTCGAAGGTGCCGGGCGGGGAATGTTCGATCCGCAGGTGTCCGTGCTCATCCGCGGACCAGACGTCCACCTCGGCCACAGCGATGCCGTGCTCACCGGCCCAACGCTCAAGGCCTCTCGCAGCCTCGACGGCCCGCGGCTTGCCCCCGTGCACCACGAGTCCCAGCCTGCGTAATTCCACCTCCGGCTCCTTTGCATCGTCCGCGTGAGCAAACCTTACCCGCATTGCCCCGACCCGCAGTGACACATTTCTTGGCGCCTGCGCCGGACCCTGCCACACTCGGGAAGAACCATCCCGAGCGGCCGAGAGATCTGGCTCCAGAACGCCGCAGCAACCCTGGCCAGCGCCTCCGGCGCTGACAGTAGGGTGCTACCGCCAGAACCGATGGAGGAATCATGAGCAGCACAGTTTTTACGAAGCCCCCGACGTCCGCCTCCCCGGCGCCGACCGGAGGCGGGCCCGGTGTCCGGGAAACCCCCTCGACCGGGACGGCAGGACTCTGATGGCGGAGCGGACGTTCGGGTTCCGGACCCGGGCGCTCCACGCCGGGGGAACCCCCGATGCCGCACACGGCGCCCGCGCCGTGCCCATCTACCAGACGACGTCGTTCGTCTTTCGGGACACCAACGACGCCGCCAGCCTGTTCGCCCTGCAGAAGTACGGCAATATCTACTCCCGCATCGGCAACCCGACGGTTGCGGCGTTCGAGGAGCGCATCGCCTCACTCGAGGGAGGCATCGGAGCCGTGGCGACGGCGTCGGGCATGAGCGCCGAGTTCATCACCTTCGCCGCGCTGTGCCAGGCGGGGGACCACATCGTTGCCGCATCCCAGCTGTACGGCGGGACCGTGACACAGCTCGACGTCACGCTGCGGCGCTTCGGCATCGAAACCACCTTCGTTCCCGGCACGGATCCCGCCGACTACGCCGCCGCCATCCGGCCGAACACCAAGGCCGTCTACGCGGAGGTCATCGCCAACCCTTCGGGCGAGATCGCCGACCTTCAGGGCCTGGCGGAGGTCGCCCACGGCTCAGGGGTACCCCTGGTCATCGACTCGACCCTCAGCACGCCCTACCTCATCCGGCCGATCGAACACGGCGCGGACATCGTGATCCACTCCGCCACGAAGTTCATCGGCGGCCATGGGACGACCCTCGGCGGCGTCGTCGTCGAGAGCGGGAAATTCGACTGGGGCAACGGCAATTTCCCCGGCATGACCGAACCCGTCCCCTCCTACGGGAACATCCAGTGGTGGGCGAACTTCGGTGAATACGGGTTCCTGACCAAGCTCCGCACCGAGCAGCTGCGCGACATCGGGCCGTCGCTGTCGCCGCAGTCGGCCTTCCAGCTCCTGCAGGGGGTGGAGACCCTCGCCCAGCGGCTTGACGAGCACCTGTCGAACGCGTTGGCCGTCGCGGAATGGCTGAAGGCCGACCCGCGCGTCGCCTATGTCAATTACGCGGGGCTTCCCGGCCACCCGCACCACGGGAGGGCTGCGAAGTACCTGCCGCTGGGGCCGGGATCGGTCTTCAGCTTCGGGATCCGCGGTGGGCGCAAGGCCGGGCAGCGCTTCATCGAAGCGCTGCAGCTCGCATCGCACCTGGCGAATGTTGGGGACTCGCGCACGCTCGTCATCCACCCCGGGTCGACGACCCACCAGCAGCTCTCACCCGAACAGCTCGCCGCGGCGGGCATCCCGGAGGACCTGGTCCGCATCTCGGTGGGCCTTGAGGACCTTGAAGACATCCTGTGGGACCTCGACCAGGCGCTGACCGAGGCCGTCGAGCGCGACGGCTCGTCCTTCCTGCCGCAGGCACCGGAGGAGGGCGGCGCCGGCGAGCCAGCCGACGGGCAGGACCCGACCCGCGCCGTGGGGGTCGGGGCATGAGCGCCGCACCGCGGACGTGGGAGGGACCCTCCGCGCCTGAGCGGCTGGGCCTGCTGCGCAGGGCGAAGTCGGTGGCGATCGTCGGCGCCTCGGACAAGCCGTCGCGGGCCTCCTACTTCGTCGCGACCTACCTCCAGTCCTCGTCGCCCTACCGGCTGTACTTCGTGAACCCGGTGGCCACGCAGATCCTCGGCCAGCCCGCGTATGCCTCGCTTGCGGACCTCCCGGAGGTCCCCGATGTGGTCGACGTCTTCCGTAAGCACGACGACCTCCCCTCGGTGCTGCAGGAGACCCTCGAGGTCGGGGCGCAGGCCCTGTGGCTGCAGCTGGGTTCCTGGCACGAGGAGGTGGCCCGCACCGCCGAGCAGGCAGGGCTCTCGGTCGTCATGGACCGCTGCCTCAAGATTGAGCACGCCCGCTTCCACGGCGGACTGAACCTCGCCGGGTTCAATACCGGCGTGATCTCCTCGAAGCGGCAGCTCACCTCCTGACGGCGCGCTGGAAGGACGGTGCCTCCGGCGGTGTCCCCGCTGGGAGCTCCGGCTTCACCCCTCCGCCGGTCCCAGGCGCCGGGTCACCGGCGTGCGCGGGGCCGCCTGCTTCACCAACCGGCGGCTGCCCCGGGCCGGAAGTCTCCTTCTCCGGGTCCGACATAGCACTGTCCGGTGTTCCCTGACCGGTGCCGGGCTGCGGCTCCGGGCCGGACTCCCTCGGTGCGGTCCTCCGATCGGCATCCGTGCCGACCTGCGGGTCGACCGGGTCGAGGGGGTCCGCCGGCTCAGGCTTCGAAGGGCCGTTCCGTCCCATTTCGAGGCCAGTTCCCGGTTCAACGGGCCTGGGCTCGACGGGTCCGGGCTGAACGGGTCTGGGCCCGGCAGGCTTGGGACCGCCAGGCTTCGGCCCGGCATCCCGCCCGGTGCCCTGCCCCGGCGCGGCTGGCCGCTGTTTCGCCGGCTCGGCTTTCGCCGGTTTCGGTCCAGCCTTCCGGCCGCCCTCCGGCCCTGCCCCGGGCACGACCGAAGGCCGGCCGGGCGAATTGTCCCGGGGGGTGCCGCCTGAAGCGGCGCCGGGTCCGGGACCGGAGCCGCCGGGTGGGGTGCGCACCGGCTCATCCTCCACTGCCGGGACTTCGGCGGTGGCTTCCGGACGCCCTCCGGTGTCCGGGCCGGAACCCGATCCGACGCCGCCTGCCGACGCCGGCCCTGCCTCGGCTGCGGTCCTTCCGGAGTCCGGCAGGGTGGCCGCGGTGTCCCCTGGTGCGGCGGACCCGGCGGTACCCTGCGCCGGGTACGCTTCGACCGGCACTGGCGGGGCCGACGGGCCGGGCAGGTCGGTCGGCCCCGGGAGCCCTGCGGCGCCGGCTGCTGCCGGCACCGGGTCCGGCATGCTTCCGCCCGGCTGGCCCATGATCGAGGTCACCGCGCTGCCGAGGCGATCGGTGAAGACGCCCGGCCCGGCGGCAACGCCGGACATACCCAGCCCCATGGAGACCACCAGGGTGCCGCCGATGATGGGGCCCCGGAGTCGGCGTCCTGTCCCCAGTCCCGGGGAATCCGGTGGGGCCAGGAACGGCAACAGCTCCGCTGAGGATACGGGAGGGAACCGGTCTCCCAGACTGCGCACGGTGTCCAGTACCTCAAGGAGTTCGACGGTGGCGGGCAGGCCCGCTTCATCCAGGAGTTCCTGCAGGGCCTCGTCATCGGCCGGTGTCCTGCCAGCCATCATGACGCCTCTTTCTGGTTCGGTTCAACAAGTTCCTTCAGGCGGAGCAGACCCCGCCGCTGTAGCTGCTTGATGGAGCCTGTCGACCTGCCCATTACCTTCGCCGTCTGCTCGAGCGAAAGCCCGGCAACGACGCGCAGCAGCAGGACCTCCCGGTGCTCGTCCTTGAGGGACCCCAGCAGCTCTTCGGTGTCCCCTTCGCCGAACCGGTTCAGCGCGATGGACTCGGCCGATTCGCTCGCGCGGAGGTCGCTCTCGGGTTCATACCCGGTCAGCAGGGGGCCGCGCGCCTTCTTCCGCAGTTCGTCGACGTACCTTGCGTGGGCGACGGAGAAGACGAAGGTGCGCAGCGCGCCTGGCCCGCCATGGAGTGTCGAAAGCTTCGTGAAGACCGTGAGGAAGACTTCCTGGGTCAGGCCCTCGGGATCCTCGGCGCCCCTGCCCGAGAAGTAGCCGAGCACCAACGGGCTGAGTTGGGAGTAGATCCATTCGAAGGCTGCCGGGTCACCCTCCTGAGCGCGTGCGAGCGCTTCTTCGGGCAGCATGCGGACCATGGATTTCCTTGCGAAGGTGGTTGGAGAAGTCAGCTTATCGGCTGCATGCCGCGCTGCGTGGCAGGCCCGGCGGGTGCGCCGGGCGGCGGTCCAAAAGAAAGGCCGCACCGAGGCCCTATGGGGGATAAGCCTCGGTGCGGCACTTACACAGGAGTAATCGTGCGCCGGTCCGGAAAAGTTACGCCGGCCGGACACTTTCTTAGATTTCCTCCGGTGCGTCCCTACTTCAGGGCATTCGAGGCGCGCCGCTTGTTGAAGACGTCGAAGCCCACGGCCAGCAGGAGCACCATTCCCTTGATGAACTGCTGGTAGTCGCTTCCCACGCCGAGCAGCGACATGCCGTTATTGAGCACACCCATGATCAGCCCACCGGTGATGGCACCGATCACCGTGCCGACTCCACCGGTGACCGCTGCGCCGCCGATGAAGGCCGCTGCGATCGCATCGAGCTCGAACAGGTTGCCGGCGCCGGGGCCCGCGGAGTTGAGGCGGCCGGTAAAGATGAGGCCCGCCAGTGCGGCGAGCACCCCCATGTTGACGAACAGGTAGAAGTCGATCTTCCTGGTGTTGACGCCGGAGAGCTGGGCCGCCTGGAGATTGCCGCCGCGGGCGTAGATGTGGCGGCCGAAGACGCTGTTCCCCATCACCGCGCTGTAGGTCACCACGAGGAGGCCAAGCACCACGAGGACGATCGGGGTTCCACTGCGGGAGCTGGCCAGCAGGTAGGTCAGGCCGAGGATGACCACCGTGCCGAAGACGAGCTTGGTGGCGAACCAGGCCATCGGTTCGTCGTCGAGCTTCAGCTTGGCCCGCGTGGACCTCCCACGCAGCTGGCTGGCGATGAGCAGCCCGACGGCGAGGAGCCCGAGGCCGACGGTGGTCCAGTCGAGGATGTTGGTGTCTGCGGGGAAGAGCCCGGGGAACAGGAACCCGCCGCCCAGCTGCCGGTACTCGACCGGGAACCCGGTGATCCGCCGGTTCTCCAGCGTGATCTGGGTGAGCCCGCGGAAGACGAGCATGCCCGCGAGGGTCACGATGAACGCCGGGATCCCCATGTAGGCGACCCAGAAGCCCTGCCACGCCCCGACGAGGCCGCCGATGGCAAGCGAGGCCGCGAAGGCGAGCCACCAGGGGAAGCTCCAGTCCTGGATCATGATGCCCGACATGGCGCCCACGAAGGCGGCGACCGACCCCACGGAGAGGTCGATATGGCCCGCCACGATGATCATCACCATGCCGATGGCGAGCAGCAGGATGTAGCTGTTCTGCACGATGATGTTCGAGACGTTGTCCGGCTGCAGCAGCTTGCCGGCCGTGAGCAGCTGGAACAGGGTGACGATCACCAGGAGCGCGACGAAGATGCCGATCTGCCGGAGCCTGCTGGCGAGGAACCGTCCCGCGTCGGTCAGTGTGGGCGCCGCAGGCTTCAGGGCGGCGTCGGTGAGGCTCGAAGCCATGGATTCAGTCCTTTTCCTTGGTCATGTGCTGCATGAGGAGCTCGGGTGTCGCCTCGCCGATGGGCACCTCGGCGGTGATTGAGCCCTCGGCGAGGGTATAGATGCGGTCGCAGATGCCGAGCAGTTCGGGTAGCTCCGAGGAGATGACGATCACCGCTTTCCCCTGGGCAGCGAGCGAGTTGATGATTGTGTAGATTTCGTATTTGGCACCGACGTCGATGCCGCGGGTCGGCTCATCAAGGATGAGCACGTCCGGGTCCGCGAACATCCACTTCGAGAGCACCACCTTCTGCTGGTTGCCTCCGGAGAGCTTCCCCGTCACCGAGGTGACCGACGGCGCCTTGATGTTCATCGAGGTCCGGTATCCCCCGGCGACGACGGCTTCCCGTCCGCTGTCCACCCAGCCGCGTCGGGCGAGCTTGCCCAGCGCCGCGCCGGAGATGTTGCGCTTGATGTCGTCGAGGAGGTTCAACCCGTAGCGCTTGCGGTCCTCGGTGGCGTAGGCGATGCCGTGGCGGATGGCATCGCTGACGGTGCGGACCGAGATCTCCCGGCCGTCCTTGTACAGCTTCCCCGAGATGTTCGAGCCGTAGCTGCGCCCGAAGATGCTCATCGCCAGTTCGGTCCGCCCGGCGCCCATGAGTCCGGCGATCCCGACGATCTCACCGGCACGGACACTGAGGTTGGCGTGGTCGACGATGACGCGGGTGTGCTCCTGCGGGTGGTGCACGGTCCAGTCCTCGACCCGGAGGATTTCGGCCCCGATCGAGGGCGTGCGCTCGGGGTAGCGGTTCTTCAGTTCGCGTCCGACCATGCCCTTGATGATCCGGTCCTCGGTGACGGAGCCGTCGTGGAGGCTGAGCGTCTCGATGGTCCTGCCGTCGCGCAGGATCGTCACCGAGTCGGCAATGGCGCGGATCTCATTGAGTTTGTGGCTGATGATGATCGAGGTGATGCCCTCGTCGCGCAGTCCCTTGACCAGCCCCAGCAGGTGCGCTGAGTCCTCGTCGTTGAGTGCGGCCGTCGGTTCGTCGAGGATGAGCAGCTTTACGTTCTTCGACAGCGCCTTGGCGATCTCCACGAGCTGCTGCTTGCCGACCCCGATGTCGCCGGCCCGCACGACGGGGTTGAGCGTCAGCCCGACGCGCCGGAGCAGCTTGGCCGCCTCGACGTTCGTCTCGTTCCAGTCGATGAAGCCGCGGCTTGAGCGCTCGTTGCCGAGGAAGATGTTCTCGGCGACGGAGAGGAAGGGCGAGAGCGCGAGTTCCTGGTGGATGATCACGACGCCGCTGCGTTCGCTGTCCTTGATGTCCTTGAAGGAGACGGCTTCGCCGTCGAAACGAATGTCGCCGTCGTAGGTGCCGTGCGGGTACACGCCGGAGAGCACCTTCATGAGGGTCGACTTGCCCGCGCCGTTCTCACCGCAGATCGCATGGACCTCACCCCGCGCCACGGCGAGGTTCACGTCGGAGAGGGCCTTGACCCCGGGGAAGGTCTTGCTGATCCGACGCATCTCAAGAATGTGCTCGGTCATGAAGCGTCCTTTGGCAGTAGGAGGTATCGATGTTCGCAACAGCAGGCCGGGCGGCGGTGCCGCCGCCCGGCCGTGCTTACTTCAGACTGTGCCTACTTCAGGTCGTCCTCGGTGTAGTAGCCGGTCTCGATGAGGCTCTTCTCGTAGTTGTCGGCGGTGACGATTTCCGACTCGAGCAGGTAGGAGGGGACGATCTTTTCTCCGTTGTCGTAGGTCTCCTCGTCGTTGACCTCCGGCTCCTCGCCCTTCATGAGCGAATCGACCATGGTGACGGCGCGCTTGCCCAGTTCACGGACGTCCTTGAAGATCGTGGAGTACTGCTCGCCCGCCATGATCGACTTCACGGAGCCGACCTCGGCGTCCTGGCCGGTGACGACGGGCAGGTCGTCCTTGGAGTACCCGCCGGAGGTCAGGGCGGAGATGATGCCGATCGAGAGGCCGTCATAGGGCGAGAGCA
This sequence comes from Arthrobacter melezitosi, assembly GCF_054511055.1. Classification (NCBI taxonomy): domain Bacteria; kingdom Bacillati; phylum Actinomycetota; class Actinomycetes; order Micrococcales; family Micrococcaceae; genus Arthrobacter; species Arthrobacter melezitosi. The sequence continues at coordinate 92,078 of NZ_JBTNDJ010000005.1, read as the reverse complement.
CGCCGTCGAGGCGCTTGCCTTCGCCGACGGTCAGCAGGTCCTCCATGCGGTCCTGGGCGGTGTCGGGAAGCCAGCGCAGGATGGCGGCCTGCTCGAATTCGGTCTGGCCGCTGGGAACGGTCAGCACCCCGCTGTCGAGGTGGGGCTGCAGGACCTCCATGGCGCCGTCCCAGAAGAAGGTGGCGTTGTTGTCGTCGGGGCTGCCGGCGAAGAGTTCGACGTTGAACGGACCCTTTTCGCCGGTTTCCTTGCCGTTTTCGTCGAGCACGCCGAGGCCGGTCAGCAGGGAGGTCGCCTGCTGGACTCCGACCTCGAAGTTGTCGAACGTCGTGTAGTAGTCGACGGTGTCCGAGCCGTTGATCAGGCGGTCGTACGCAATGACGGGGATGTCCTGGGACTCCGCGGTGTCGAGGACGCTCGTGAGGGTGGTGCCGTCGATCGAGGCGATGACGAGGGCCTTCGCCCCGCCGTTGATCATGTTCTCGATCTGGGAGACCTGGGTGGGGATGTCGTCGTTGGCGTACTGGAGGTCCACCTCGTAGCCGAGTTCCTCCAGCTGGCTCTTGACGTTCTCGCCGTCGGCGATCCAGCGTTCGGACTGCTGCGTGGGCATCGCGACGCCGATCTTGGCGCCCTCGTTCGAGCCCTCGCCGCCCTCGCCTCCGGCATCCGTGCCGCGGCTGCCGCCGCAGGCGCTCAGGCTGAGTGCGAGCACACCGGCGGCGGCGATGCCCTTGAGGAAGTTTTTGTTCACTTGGTTCCCTTTCGTCGGCCCGGGCGCCTTCGCCCGGGTTGCTGCGTTGTTTACAGTTTTGAGGCGAGCCGGTAGTAGGCCGCGTTCCAGCGCAGTTCGCGCTGGAACTCCCGGAGGGTCGTCGAGGCGTCGATCCGCAGGAGTTCGGTCTCCGCCAGCACGGCGAAGTCCTCGAAGACCTCGAGGCCGATCGCCGTGCTGAGCACCGTATGGTGGGCGGCGCCGGCGCTGAGCCAGGCCGCCGCGGAGGTCGCGAGGTCGGGCGCGGGCTTCCACACCGCCCGGGCCACCGGAAGGTTCGGCAGCGGTGCGTCCGGAGGGACGACGTCGACGGCGTTCGCCGTGAGCCGGAAGCGGTCGCGCATGTCGGACAGGGCGACGAGGACGCCGGGCCCGGCGTCGGTGTCGAACACCAGGCGGACCGGGTCCTCGCGGCCGCCGATGCCCAGCGGGTGGACCTCGAGCGAGGGCCGCGCCGTCGTCAGGGTGGGGCAGATCTCGAGCATGTGCGCGCCGAGGATTTTCTCCTCCCCCGGGACGAGGTGGTACGTGTAGTCCTCCATCAGCGAGGCGCCGCCCGGCAGGCCCGCCCCCATCACCTTGGCCGCGCGGACCAGGATGGCGGTCTTCCAGTCACCCTCGGCGCCGAAACCGTAGCCGCGGGCCATGAGCCGTTGGACGGCGAGGCCGGGGAGCTGCCTCAGGCCGCCGAGGTCCTCGAAACTCGTCGTGAAGGCACCGAAGCCGCCGGCTTCAAGGAATGAGAGAAGCCCCAGTTCGAGGCGGGCACCGTAGCGCAGCGACTCGTGGCGCTCCTCGCCGCGCCGCAGCACGGGTGCGACGTCGTAGCTTTCCTCGTATTCGGCGACCAGGTCGTCGATGAGGGAATCCGGCTGGGCGTCGACCACCTCGACGAGGTCGTTCACGCCCCAGGTGTTGACCGAGACGCCGAAGCGCAGTTCGGCCTCGGTCTTGTCGCCCTCGGTGACGGCGACATTGCGCATGTTGTCCCCGAACCGGGCCACCTTCAGCCCGTGCACGGCGGCCCAGCCGGCGCAGGCGCGCTGCCAGCTCGCGATCGAGGCCGTGACGGCGGGGGTGGAGGCATGCCCCACGACGGTCTTGCGCGGCACGCCGAGGCGCGACTGGATGTACCCGAACTCGCGGTCGCCGTGGGCGGCCTGGTTGAGGTTCATGAAGTCGAAGTCGATCTCGCCCCAGGGCAGGGCGACGTTGATCTGGGTGTGAAGGTGCAGCAGGGGCCTGCGCAGGGCGTCGAGGCCGGCGATCCACATCTTGGCGGGGCTGAAGGTGTGCATCCAGGCGATGACGCCGATGGCGTTGTCGGCGGCGTTGACCTCCAGGGCCATCCGGCGGATGGAGTCGGCGTCCTTCAGGGTCGGCTTCCAGACGATGTTCACCGGAAGGCCCGAGTCGTTGAGGATCTTCAAGATCTCCTGGGACTGCGTCTCAACCTGGGCGAGGGTCTCCTCGCCGTACAGGTCCTGGCTGCCGGTGAGGAACCAGACCTCGTAGCTGTCGAGGGTGGTGCGGAGGGTAGGCATCAGTTGGCTCCTGCCGGGGTTGAGGGTGACGGGGCGGGCTGGCCATAGACGTTCTGGTAACGGTCGAAGAGGGAATCGACGTGCGCTTCGGCGATCACTGCCGGTTCCCCGAGCTGGCGGGAGAGGTGCACGGTGCGGGCGACGTCTTCGAGCATGACGGCGGCCTTGACGGCGTCGCGGGCGTCCCGGCCGATGGTGAAGGGGCCGTGGTTCTTCATCAGCACGGCCCGTGACCGGCGCCCGGCGAGGGTGTCGACGATGCCCCGGCCGATCGAATCGTCCCCGATGACGGCGAACGGTCCGACGGGCACCTCGCCGCCGAATTCATCGGCCATTGCGGTGAGGACGCAGGGGATCGCCTCGCCGCGGGCCGCCCAGGCGGTGGCGTAGGGAGAGTGGGTGTGGACCACCCCGCCAACCTCGGGCAGGTGCCGGTAGACGTAGGCGTGGGCGGCGGTGTCACTCGACGGTGAACCTTCACATCCCGCGGTGCCGGGAACCACCGTGCCGTCGAGCGCGCACAGGATCTGGTTTTCGGCGCACAGCTCGTCGTAGCCGACGCCGCTGGGCTTGATGACGAACAGGTCGGTGCCGGGCACCCGGCCCGAGACGTTGCCGCCGGTCCAGACGACGAGCCCGTAGCGCACCAGTTCCGCGTGCAGGCCGGCGACCTCCTGCCGTGTCCGTGCGATGGCCTCCTCGATGGCGGGGCTGAAGCCGGTCATGCCGACACCGCGCCGGTGGTGGAGGCGGCGGGGGCTGTGGAAGCCGCTGAGGGTGGAGGAACGGACCGGGCGGAGCGCCGGATCGCTTTGAGCCGGCGCATCACGTTGTTGCCGCCGCGGCCGAAGTAGTCGTGAAGCTCCCGGTATTCGGCGTAGAGCGCCGTATAGGCTTCGGCGCGGGCGGAGTCGGGGAGGTAGGCGGCGCGGTGCAGGCGGCCCATGGCGGCGGCGGCGGCGGCGATGTCGGCGTACTGCCCGGCCGCGACCGCGGCGTGGATGGCGGAGCCCAGCGCCGGTCCCTGGGCACTGCCGATCACCGAGATCGGCAGGTTGAGGACGTCGGCGTAGGTCTGCATCAGGAAGGAGTTCCGGATGAGGCCCCCGGCCGCAACGAATTCGGTGACCGGGACGCCCGAGTCGTTGAAGGCCTCGACAATCCGCCGGGTGCCGAAGGCCGTGGCTTCAAGCAGCGCCCGGTACACCTCGTGCGGCGCGGTGGCGAGGGTCAGCCCGACAACGAGTCCCGAGAGTTCGTGGTCGACGAGGACCGAGCGGTTGCCGGAGTGCCAGTCGAGGGCGATCAGTCCGGAGGCGCCGACGGGTTCGTGCCGGGCCTGTTCGGTGAGGTACTCGTGGACGCTCAGGCCAAGCCGCTCCGCCTCGGCCGTGATGCCGGCCGGGACCTGGTTGGCGACGAACCAGGCGAAGATGTCGCCCACCCCCGACTGTCCCGCCTCGTAGCCGTAGAGTCCCTCGACGATCCCGCCGTCCACCACGCCGCACATCCCGGGCACCTCCCGGAGCGTCGCGGCGTTCATCACGTGGCAGGTCGAGGTGCCCATGATGGCCACCATCTGGCCGGGCCCGGTGGCCCGCGCCGCAGGGGCCGTCACGTGCGCGTCCACGTTCCCGACGGCGACGGCGATACCCACCGGCAGCCCGGTCCAGGCCGCCGCCTGCTCGGAGAGCGTGCCCGCGGCGGAGGCGAGCGCACCGATGGGGTGCTCCACCTTGTCCTCGGCGAAGGAGGCGAACTCCGGGTTCAGCGCCTCAAGGAACTCCCGGGACGGGTAGGCGCCGTCCTGCAGGATGCCCTTGTACCCGGCGGTGCAGGCGTTGCGGACGTACCGGCCGGTCAGCTGCCAGACGATCCAGTCGGCCGCCTCGACCCAGTGGTCCATGCGTGCGTAGAGCTCGGGGTCCTCCTCGAGGAGCTGCAGCCCCTTGGCGAACTCCCATTCGCTGGAGATCAGTCCTCCGTAGCGGGGCAGCCAGGCCTCGCCGCGCTGGCGGGCGAGGTCGTTGATACGGTCGGCCTGGCCCTGCGCGGCGTGGTGCTTCCACAGCTTCACGTAGGCGTGCGGGCGGCCGGCGTAGCCGGGCAGCTCGTTGAGCGGGGTGCCGTCGGCGGTCGTGGGCACCATGGTGCAGGCGGTGAAGTCGGTGCCCACGCCCACGACGTCCTGCCCTGCGATGCCGGCGTCGCGCACCGCGGCGGGGACCGCCGTCCGCAGCACCTCGACGTAGTCCGCCGGGACCTGCAGGGCCCAGTCGGGGGGAAGCGCCTCGCCGGTGGCCGCCAGGACCGTGTCCATGACGGCGTGCGGGTATTCGGTGACCGCGGAGCCGATCTCGGCGCCGTCGCTGACACGGACGACGACGGCGCGGCCCGAGAGTGTGCCGAAGTCGATGCCGATCACGTACCGGTCACCGGTTCCGGTCACCGGAGCGCCCAACCCCGGATGCGGAGAGGCCGGAGTGGTGGGGGAAGCTTCGCTCACGAAAAAACCTCATTGTCTTTCGGGAATGCCTGTGGAGGGAAGGCTGCGTGGCCGTCCTTCAATGTGAACGGTCACATCCACCGTCCGTGCCACCCTACAGGCAGCTTCCGGAGCGGGCTGGAAGTCTTCGGTAACGCTTTGGTAACAGGAATCCGCCGGCCGACCGGTCAATCGGAGGGCGTCGCCGTGGAGCGGCGCACAATGAGTTCGGGGGCGACATCCTCCTGCGGCAGGGACGGCCCGGCGCCGAGCAGACCCAGCAAGGCGGCGACACAGCGCCGCCCCAGCTCGGGGAAGTCCTGGCGGACCGTCGTGAGCGGTGGAAGGTAGTGCGCCGCCTCGGGGACGTCGTCGAAGCCTACGACGCTGACGTCGCCGGGGACTCCGAGGCCGGCCTCGGACATGGCATGGACGAGCCCCAGGGCCATCTGGTCGTTGGAGGCAAAGACGGCGCTGAACCCGCGTTCATCCGCCAGCGCCCGCCCCACGCGGTACCCGGACTCCGCGGTCCAGTCCCCCACCGGCGCCGCGAGGGGAGCGAAGTTCCAGGCCGCCATCTCCTCCCGGTAGCCCTGCAGCCGGGCGTCCGTCTCCACCCAGCCCTCCGGCCCGGCCAGGTGGAGAACCCTCCGGTGCCCCAGCTCCAGCAGGTGACGGGTCGCAAGGCGCGCGCCCGCCAGCTGGTCGACGGAGAGCCGGTGGTCGGCAAAGCGTCCCGTCGAATGCACCGTGACGAAGGGCAACCGGATCGAGAGGTCCTCGATGACGGCAAGGGACTGAGACTGGGGTGCGAGGATCACCAGGCCTTCCACCGCATGGTCCATGAGGCGGTCGAGGGCCGCGACGATAGAGTTCCGGTCGGTCCGCTCAAGGTTGGCGATATCGACCGAATAACCGGCGTCGGCTGCAGCCTTCTCGATGGCCTGCAGGCTCGCCGCCGGCCCGTATTCGGCTCCATGAGAGACGAGCACCCCCAGGATTCCGGACCTGCTCGTCACGAGGGCGCGCGCCGCCCGGTTGGGCCGGAAGGCGAGCTGTTCCATCGCCTCCAGCACGCGCTGGCGGGTTTCCTCCCGCAGGCTCGGATGACCGTTGATCACCCGCGAAACCGTCTGGTGGGAGACCCCGGCGGCACGTGCGACGTCCCGGATGTTCGCCGAGCGCTCAGGCCGCGCAGCCCTTCCGGGGTTCTTTTCGGTCATGGCGGACACGCTACTGCACCGCGGCGGCCCGGGCAGCCCGCCGAAATACCCTTGGAGTCCCCGCCCCAGGAAGGTCCCGGTGGCAGGATGGTCCCACCACCGACACCTGCGGGCGGAAGGCGCCGACCGGCCGGAGCAGCGGCACGCCGGACGGACGGCAACGCTGACACGGGCTGTACTGCGAGATTAGGAAGAAAAACCGATGACGATCGAGCGCAACTGGGCAGGAAACCTCACGTACCGGCAGGCCCGCCTCGAGCGCCCCGCCACCGTACAGGCCCTGCAGCGGATCGTTGCCGGCGCATCGTCGATCCGCGCACTGGGCAGCCGCCACTCGTTCAACGACATCGCCGACACCGAGGGCACCCTTGTGTCGCTGGAGCACCTCCCGGCGGATATTCGCGTCGATCGCCTCCGGCACACCGTGGACGTCGGTGCGTCGACCCGCTATGGCGAGCTCGCCGCCGAGCTCCAGCGGCAGGGATTCGCCCTTGCCAACCTCGCTTCGCTGCCGCACATCTCCGTCGGCGGGGCGGTTGCCACGGCCACCCACGGCTCCGGCAACGGCAATGGAAACCTCGCGACGGCCGTCGCCGCCATCGAGTTCGTCACGGCCTCCGGGGACCTGTGCACCGTCCGGCGCGGGGAGGACGCCGACTTCGCGGGGACGGTGGTGAATCTTGGCGCGCTCGGGATCATGACCCGCCTCACCCTCGACATCGAGCCGTCCTTCACCATCCGCCAGGACGCCTACACCGACCTTCCCTGGTCCCGCGTCCTAGAGCGCTTCGAGGAGGTCACCGGCGCGGCCTACAGCGTCAGCCTGTTCACCGACTGGGCCGGGGACACCGTCAACCAGGCCTGGCTGAAGTCCAGGACCTCAGCGGACGACGACGCCCCGGCTGCCGAGGCGTTTTCCGGCGGGACCAGGGCGGCCCGGCCGCTCCATCCGGTCCCCGGCATGTCCCCGGTGAACTGCACCCAGCAGCTCGGCGTCCCCGGCCCCTGGTCGGACCGCCTTGCCCACTTCCGGCTCGCCTTCACCCCGAGCAGCGGAGCGGAACTGCAGTCCGAGTACCTGATCGGCTCCGAGCACGCCCTGGCGGCCATCGACGCGGTCCGCGCCCTCGCCCCGAAACTCGCACCGCTGCTCCAGATCTCGGAGATCCGCACGATGGCCGCCGACGACCTGTGGTTGAGCGGAAATTACGGCCGTCCCGGCATCGGCCTTCACTTCACCTGGAAGCCGCTCCAGGCCGAGGTCGAGGCGTTCCTGCCGGAGCTCGAGGCCCGCCTTGCGCCCTTCTCCGCCCGGCCGCACTGGGGCAAGCTGTTCACCGCACGCATTGGCCGCCTCGACGGGCTGTACCCCCGCCTCGCGGACTTCCGCTCCCTTGCCGACACCTGGGATCCGCAGGGCAAGTTCCGCAACGGCTTCCTGGGGCGCACGGTGTTCGCTCCGGCGGACCGGCCGGTGATTCCGGGATGAACCGGCGGGCCTAGTGGGCGTCGACGATCGCCTCGTTGGGCCCGAAGCGGCGGTTCCGCAGCACGGGCAGGAACTCGCGGACGTCGTCGACCCGGTGCCGGGTGACCTCCGTCGTCACGACGGCCTCGGACTCGTGTTCGAGGAAGGCGTGCGCGACGCCCATCGGGTCGAGGATGGCCGAGTGGCCGATGGTGTGGTCGCTCGAGGTGCCGGCGGCGGCGATCCAGACGGTGTTCTCGATGGCGCGGGCCTTGAGCAGGGTCTCCCAGTGCTCGATCTTGTGCTCGCCCTGGAACCAGGCAGCGGGCACGCAGATCAGGTCGGCGCCGGCGTCGGCGAGCGCCCGGGCCTGCTCCGGGAAGCGGACGTCGTAGCAGGTCATCAGCCCCACGGACATCTCGCCGAGCGGCACGACGGTGAGGCCGCCGTCGCCGGGCTTGATCCGTTTTGATTCCTGGTAGCTGAACGCATCGTAGAGGTGCAGCTTCCGGTAGGTGTCGGCGATCCGGCCCGTCCGGTCGATCAGCACGAGGGTGTTGTAGGGGCGTTCCTCCCCGCTCGACTCGTAACCACCGGCGACGATCGCAAGGTCCAGTTCGGCGGCGAGGAAGGAGAGCTGCTGCACGAAGGTGCTCCAGCTGCCGTCGACGGCGGCGTGCAGCGGGCCGGTGACCTTGCCAACGGTGAACATCGACTCTTCCGGGAACACGATGAGCTCCGCGCCGTCGGACTTTGCCTTCCGGGCCAGCTTCCGCATCACCTTGAGGTTTGCCTGCACGTCCCCGCCCGGCCGGAACTGTCCTACGCTGACTTTCATATTCCCCGCCTCCGCGTCGCTGTCCCCTGCGCACCAGCCTACAGACTGCGCGGCGGGTTGCTAAAGGCTAGCGTTGGGCCATGAGCATTCGACGCGCGGTCCCCGGTCCCGGCCAGGAGTCCGTCTGGGACTATCCGAGGCCACCACGGGTGGAGGCGACCACCGAGGAGATCGTCGTGCGGTTCGGCGGCGGGGAGATCCTGCGGACCTCCTCGGCCCTGCGGGTGCTCGAGACGAGCCATCCGCCGGTGTACTACCTGCCGGCCGCGGACTTCGCGCCCGGGGTGCTGCAGGCCGCGGAGGGAAGTTCCTTCTGCGAGTTCAAGGGCACCGCGGGCTACTTCGACGTCGTCGGCGGCGGGAGGCGCGCGGCGCGGGCGGCCTGGACCTATCCCTCTCCCTCGGCCGGCTACGAGGAACTCGCCGGCCGCGTCGCCGTGTACCCGGGGGCGATGGATCTGTGCACCGTTGCCGGTGAGCGGGTCACCGCGCAGGCCGGCGACTTCTACGGCGGCTGGGTCACCGCGCGGATCGTCGGGCCGTTCAAGGGCGGGCCGGGAACCCAGGGCTGGTAGCGCCCCGGGCCCGCAGGCCCGGGGCGCTTTGTCAGCCGGTGATGAGGTCGTTGACCACGATGGTCTGGTCGCGGTCCGGGCCGACGCCGATGGCCGAGAACCGGGTCCCCGACATCTTCTCGAGCGCCCGCACGTAGACCTGCGCGTTGTCCGGCAGGTCCTCGATGCTGCGCGCACCGGTGATGTCCTCCGTCCACCCCTCGAAGTATTCGAAGATCGGCTTCGCGTGGTGGAACTCGGTCTGGGTCATGGGCATCTCGTTGTGCCGTACTCCGTCGACGTCGTAGGCGACGCAGACGGGGATGCGCTCGATGCCGGTGAGCACGTCAAGTTTCGTCACAAAGTAGTCGGTGAAGCCGTTGACGCGCGCCGCGTGGCGGGCCAGCACGGCGTCGTACCAGCCGGTGCGGCGCGGACGCCCGGTGTTCACGCCGAACTCCCCGCCGGTCTTCTGGAGGTACAGACCCATGTCGTCGAAGAGCTCGGTGGGGAACGGGCCGGCGCCCACACGCGTCGTATAGGCCTTGATGATGCCCACGGCCCGGGTGATGCGGGTCGGTCCAATGCCCGATCCGACCGATGCGCCGCCGGCGGTGGGGTTCGAGGAGGTGACGAACGGGTAGGTGCCGTGGTCGACGTCGAGGAAGGTGGCCTGGCCGCCCTCCATGAGGACCACCTTGCCCTCGTCGAGCGCCTCGTTGAGCACGAAGGTCGAATCGATGACCAGGGGGCGCAGCCGCTCGGCATAGGACAGGAAGTACGAGACAATCTCGTCCACCTCCACGCTCCGGCGGTTGTACACCTTCACGAGCAGTTCGTTCTTCTGCTTGAGGGATCCTTCGACCTTCTGGCGCAGGATCGACTCATCGAAGACGTCCTGGACGCGCAGTCCCAACCGGGCGACCTTGTCCATGTAGGCCGGGCCGATGCCGCGGCCCGTGGTGCCGATGGCACGCTTGCCGAGGAAACGCTCGGTCACCTTGTCGAGCACCTGGTGGTACGGCGCCACAAGGTGTGCGTTGGCCGAGATCCGCAGCTTGGAGGTGTCGGCGCCGCGTGCCTCGAGTCCGTCGATCTCATCGAACAGCGCCTCAAGGTTGATCACGCAGCCGTTGCCGATAATGGGGATGGCGTTGGGGCTGAGGATGCCGGCGGGAAGGAGCTTCAGCTCGTACTTCTCGCCGCCGACGACCACCGTGTGGCCGGCGTTGTTGCCGCCGTTGGGCTTGACCACGTAGTCGACGCGGCTGCCGAGCAGGTCGGTGGCCTTGCCTTTTCCTTCATCGCCCCACTGGGCTCCGACAATCACAATTGCAGGCATGGGATCCTCCCCCATTGTGGCGGCGCGGCGTGCCGGTCGATGGGCAGCCGCTGCCGTCATGAGAATGCCCCCGGCCATGCCGCCGTTGCCGGCCGCATCAGGGGCTCTTACGTCCCAAGTTTAGCCGAGCGCGCGGCGAAGGCGCTGCACAATGGACGCATGGACCGCTTCGAAGGACACATTGCCGGCATCGGAACCGCATCGGGGACCCGCCTGGTGGTCGGCCGGTGGGACCGTTCGCCCTTCGGCGCGTTCACCGACGTCATGATGGAGGACGCCGCAGGAGTCCGCACCCTGATCGCCCCATCGGAGGACATCGCCTCCTATGTCGGGGCGACCTACTCCTTCGACGAGGTCGAGGTGGCCCCGGTCCGCTCAAGCCTGTCCGCCACCCACCTCATGGTGCGGGCCGGCGGACTGCAGGTCACCGCCACCCTCGGTGGGCGCACCGTGCTGGGACGGGCGCTCGCCCTCGTCCCCCGCGCGGTCGCCACGAGTCCCCGGTGGCTTACCGTCATTTCACCCCTGGCCGCGGCCCTGGTGCCGGGGGTGCGCACCGCGGGCTCGGCGGGCAACGGCCGCCGCGAGTACTACGGCGTGCATTCCGCCCGCAGCGTCACGGCCGCCACCGCCACCCTCAACGGCACCGGCCTGGGCCCGCTCGCGCCGCTGCGCCCGGCGGTCCGGTTCGGCTTCAGTTCGGCCCCCGCGGCACCCCAGATCGTCAGCGTCGTGACGACCATCTCGCGCCCCCGCTGAACCCGCGCCCAACCGAGCCGGGGGGGCGGATGCTTCCGCCGCCCCGCCGCCCGAGGGGTCGTTATCCGACGGAGCGCCGCTCCGGATTCATCGAGTCGAGATACTGCTGCACCGCGTCCTCGGGCACCCGGTAGGAACGCCCGAACCGGATCCCGTGAATCGCCCCGGACTGTACCAGCCGGTACACAGTCATCTTGGAGACCCGCATCATGGCGGCCACCTCCGAGACAGTGAAAAGGTGAGTTGGAATTGTCTTGTTGTCCACCACGGCACACCCGCTCCCGCAAACCCAGCCGCCACTTTGGCGACTCCCTTAACTGTGTTGGTTCAGGGTGAAGGCTCACAAGGGATCGAGCTACTCGTTTATCCCGCGAAGGATTCGAGTAGTCCCCCGGAGCGGGTGCCCGCGGGGCGGATCAGGAGCCGAGCTGCGCGCTCGCCTCCGGGTCGGATTCCCGCAGGAAAGCGGCGATCCGCTCCGCCTCCTCGATCTCACCGATCGACGCGGCGGCCCGGCCCAGGGCGTAGAGGGACCGCAGGAAGCCGCGGTTCGGCGCATGCGAGTACGGCACCGGGCCCGCGCCGCGCCAGCCGTTGCGGCGGAGCGCGTCGAGGCCGCGGTGATAGCCCGTGCGCGCATAGGCGTAGGACTCGATGGTGCGGCCCTGCGCGTACGCCTCGTCGGCGAGGATGGCCCACACCAGCGAGGACGTCGGGTATTTTGCGGCCAGGTCCACCGCCTCGTCGCCGGCCTCCAGGCGATCCTCCACCTCGGGCTCCCCGGGCAGCAGAGTCGGCTCGGGTCCGAGCAGGTTCCTGCGGAACTCGTCGGACATCGTCAGAGCTTCTTTCCGGCGGAGCCGAGGGACTTCGCCGCTTCGACAACGCGGGCGGCGAGGGCCGCTTCGGCGGAGGCGCCCCAGACGCGCGGGTCGTACACCTTCTTGTTGCCCACTTCGCCGTCGACCTTCAGCACGCCGTCATAGTTGCGCAGCATGTGGTCCGCCACGGAGCGGGTGAAGGCGTACTGGGTGTCGGTGTCGATGTTCATCTTGATGACGCCGTAGGACACGGCGTCGGCGATCTCCTGCTCGCTTGAGCCGGAGCCGCCGTGGAAGACGAGGTCGAACGGCTTGTCCTTGCCGAGCTTCGACCCCACCTGCTGCTGGATGTCCTTGAGGATCTCCGGGCGCAGCTTGACCCCGCCCGGCTTGTAGACGCCGTGGACGTTGCCGAAGGTAAGCGCGGTGATGTAGCGGCCGTTCTCACCGGAGCCGAGCGCCTCCACGGTGGCGAGGGCGTCCTCGACGGTCGTGTAGAGCTTGTCGTTGATGGCGTTCTCCACGCCGTCCTCCTCGCCGCCCACGGTGCCGATCTCCACTTCGAGGATGATCTTCGCGGCGGCAGCGCGGGGCAGCAGCTCACGGGCGATGCGGAGGTTCTCCTCAAGGGTTTCGGCCGAGCCGTCCCACATGTGGGACTGGAACAGCGGGTTGCCCCCGCCCTTCACGGCCTCCTCGGAGGCCGCCAGGAGCGGAAGGACGAAGTCGTCGAGCTTGTCCTTGGGGCAGTGGTCGGTGTGCAGGGCGATGTTGACGTCGTACTTTTTGGCCACCTCGTGGGCGAAGGCCGCGAAGCCCCTCGCCCCCGCGACCATGTCCTTCACGCTGGCCCCGGACCAGTAGGCCGCTCCGCCCGTCGAAACCTGAACGATCCCATCGGAGCCCGCATCGGCGAAGCCGCGCATGGCGGCGTTGAGGGTCTGCGACGACGTGACGTTCACGGCCGGGTACGCGAAGCCGCCGGCCTTCGCGCGGTCGATCATCTCGGCGTAGATTTCGGGTGTGGCGATGGGCATGGTCGACTCCTCGTAGCTGGGTTCGTGGACGCCGGGCAGGAAGCACCCCGTGCGATCGTTCCCATCCTAGCCATCCACCGGTGCCCCCGCAGGGCCAATCCGGGAGCGGTCTGCGGCCTGCGCTCAGACCCGCTGGCCGTAGACGTGCCGGCGGATCCAGCCGTGCATGGCGATGGCCGCGGCCGCCGACGCGTTGATCGACCTCGTTGAGCCGAACTGGGCGATGGAGAGCGTCGCTTCGGCGGCGGCGTGGACCTCCGGGGTCAGTCCCGGCCCCTCCTGCCCGAAGACGAGGACGCAGCGCTCCGGCAGGTCGTAGGTCTCCAGCGGCACGGAGTCGGGGAAGTTGTCGATGCCGATGACGGCGAGGCCCTCGGCGGCCGACCACTCGACGAAGTCCGCCACGGTGGGGTGGTGGCGGACGTGCTGGTAGCGGTCAGTGACCATGGCGCCGCGGCGGTTCCAACGGCGCCGGCCGATGATGTGGACCTCGGCGGCCAGGAAGGCATTCGCGGTGCGCACCACCGAGCCGATGTTCAGGTCGTGCTGCCAGTTTTCGATGGCGACGTGGAACGGGTGCCGGCGCGTGTCGAGGTCGGCCACGATCGCCTCGTGGCTCCAGTACCGGTAGGCGTCGACCACGTTGCGGGTATCCCCCGCCCGAAGCAGCTCCTGATCCCACTGCGGACCCGTCGGCAGCTCCCCCTCCCACGGCCCCACGCCCACCGGCGGGGCGGCGTCCGGCGCCGGCACCAGCGGCTGGTCCTGCCCGGGCGCCGGCGTGGCGCCTGTTTCGTGCGAGCCTTCATTTTTCACCTCTCAAGCCTAAGGTGAAAGACTGATCGGATTCCCCACCCGCCCAGCGAAGGAAGCAGATGCGCAACAACGACTACATTGAATGCTGGCTGACGGACATGGACGGCGTCCTGGTTCATGAGAACCACCCGATCCCGGGGGCCGCCGAGCTGATCGAGCGCTGGGTGGCCACCTCCAAGCGGTTCCTGGTTCTGACGAACAACTCGATCTACACCCCGCGCGACCTGGCGGCGCGGCTGGCGGCCTCGGGCCTTGAGATCCCGGAGGAGAACCTCTGGACCTCGGCGATGGCCACCGCCGAATTCCTCAAGGGACAGCTGCCCGGCGCCCGCGCCTATGTGATCGGCGAGGCCGGCCTGACGACGGCCCTCCACGAGGCCGGTTTCGTGCTCACCGACACGAATCCCGACTATGTGGTCCTTGGAGAGACCCGCACCTACTCGTTCGAGGCCATCACCATGGCCATCCGGCTGATCCTGGAGGGGGCACGGTTCATCGCCACCAACCCCGACGTCACCGGGCCGTCCAAGGAGGGGGTGCTGCCCGCCACCGGGGCGATCGCGGCGCTGATCACGGCGGCGACCAACCGGGACCCATACATCGTGGGCAAGCCCAACCCGATGATGTTCCGCTCCGCGATGAACCAGATCGAGGCCCACTCGGAGACCACCGCGATGATCGGTGACCGCATGGACACCGACATCATCGCCGGCATGGAGGCGGGCCTGCACACGGTGCTCGTGCTCAGCGGCATCACCCAGCGCGCGGACATCGACGCCTATCCGTTCCGGCCGGACCAGGTGGTCGACTCCGTCGCGGACCTGATCGACTCGTTCTAGGCGCGGCCGCCTGTCAGGTCACCGGAGCGCGGCCGCCGTTCAAGTGACAGTGGCGCGGCCGCCGCCGCGCGGCAGCGGAATGAGCTGCTCCTGGATCGACTGCAGCAGCGGCTGGTAGGTCAGCGGGTTCCACTGCGGGCTCGCGTGCGCCGGGCGGGCGCCCTCGGTCACGAGGTCGCTCATCAGGAGGTTGGCCGGGAAGATTTCGGCCCAGCCCGCCCGCGCGGTGCTGTAGTTGACGACGGTGTCTCCCGGATTCCCAAGGAACGCCAGCTTGGTGTCGCCCAGCGACCTCCGGAAGCGCGTCGGGTCGAAGTGGTAGATGTAGGACGCCTGCGACTGGATCAGGGTGCTGCTCGGCGCCAGCGGCGAGAGCTGTTCGAAGGTCTGGTCGATGATTCTGCGCCAGGTGCGTTCGTTCTTGTGCGCGATGCGTTCTCCGAGTTCATACCCGCCGCGCACCACCGTCGGGATGCGGTACCCGGCCTCGTAGAGGAAGACGACGCCCTCGAACATCTCCTGTTCGAGCACGTCGAACTTGGTGTGGGGGCTGGAGTCCAGCACGATCAGCTCGACGGGAATGCCGCGGGCGGCGAGCCGCGCGGCGACCTCGACCGCGACCATCCCCCCGAAGCTGTGTCCGTAGAAGTAGAGCTTCTCAAGCTGGAAGTTCCGCACGTACCGATTCAGCTCCGCCACGATGTTGCTGACGTCCAGTCCGCGGTTGGAGTACCCCACCGTGGCCATCTGCGCCCGCCGGGAGAGGGCGGGCCGCAGCGAGTTGAGGATCCACAGGGCCTCCTCCCAGCTCGTCTTGTAGCCGGGGAAGAGCACCCAGCGGGCGTGCGGGAAGGCCGCCCGCGCGCCGTCGTCGGGCACCGGGAGCAGGCGCAGCGTCTCGCGCTCCTTCTGGATCCTGCGGGTCAGCACGAGGTCGGCGGTGAGCGCCAGGCCGAGCGAGGAACCGGTCAGGAAGGCCCTGCGGGAAAAGGCACCGACCTCGCTCGCGTCCCCCAGCAGGCGGCGGGCATCATCCATCGTGGACCGATTCCCTCCCGTCTCCGCTGGTGTCTTCCGTACGCACGCCCGCCGGCACTTCAGCCGAGGCCGAGTTCTTCCTTCCCGAACGCGTAGAGGTAGGGCACCCCCGCTTCGGCTTCGATCCGCTCCCGCGACCCGGTGTTGCGGTCCACGATGACGGCGACGGCGCGCACGTCTCCGCCCGCCTTCCGGACGCCCTCGACGGCGGTCAGCGCCGACCCGCCGGTGGTGGAGGTGTCCTCAAGGACGACCACGGGCCGGCCCGCGACGTCGGGGCCCTCGACCTGCCGGCCCATGCCGTGGGTCTTGGAGGCCTTGCGGACGACGAAGGCGTCGACGGGGCGGCCCGCGCGGGCCGCGGCGTGCATGACCGCGGTGCCCACCGGGTCCGCGCCCATGGTCAGGCCGCCTGCGCTCTGGAACTCGATGCCCGCCCCGTCGAGGAGGTCGAGCATGACGCGTCCGACGAGCTGGGAGGCCTCGTGGTGGAGCGTGATCCGGCGCAGGTCGATGTAGTAGTCGGCCTCCACCCCGCTGGAGAGCGTCACTTTGTCGTGCACCACGGCGAGTTCCTTGATGAGTTCGAGGAGCCGGGCGCGGTCGGCGGCGGTTGCGGAGGTGTCGGCGGTCATAATCCGAGTCTATCGAGTCCCCGCAGCCACTCGGGCCCTGGGGATTCCGCGGCCGGGCCAGTCCCACCCGGGAGGAGGAAGCCACCGCCCCGGTCGGGCACTGGATCGGGAGAAGCCCGACAGGGGGACCGCGTGCCTGTCCGCCTATCGGGTGTTGAAGCGTAACGCCCGCGAAACCTGCCCGTAGTAGCCTGAGCACATGCGCGAACTCCAGGCGAAAATCATCGAGGAACTGGGCGTGCGGCCCACCATCGACCCCGCGGGGGAGATCCGGAGCCGGGTTGGCTTCCTCAAGGACTACCTCCGGGCGAGCCGGACGAACGGATTCGTTCTGGGCATCAGCGGCGGGCTCGATTCGACCCTTGCCGGAAAACTCGCGCAGCTCGCCGTCGATGAGCTGCGCGCCGAGGGCACCGACGCCGACTTCGTCGCCGTCCGCCTGCCCTACAACGCCCAGAAGGACGAGGAGGACGCCCGCGCCGCCCTGGCGTTCATCGCCCCGCGCAGCACGCGCGAGTACAACGTCGCACCCGCCGTCGACGGGTTCCAGGACGAGTACGTGAAGACCACCGGAGAGAAGATCTCGGACTTCAACAAGGGCAACATCAAGGCGCGGGCCCGCATGGTGGCCCAGTACGCCCTTGCCGGCCAGCACAACCTCCTGGTGCTGGGCACCGACCACGGCGCCGAGTCCGTCACCGGCTTTTTCACCAAGTACGGCGACGGCGGCGCCGACATCCTGCCGCTGTTCGGGCTCAACAAGCGCCAGAACCGGGCGCTGTTGGAGGAACTCGGAGCTCCCGAGGCGCTGTACAACAAGGTGCCGACGGCGGACCTGCTCGACGACGCGCCCGGCCAGGCGGACGAGAAGGAACTGGGCCTGACGTACGACCAGATCGACGACTATTTGGAGGGGCGCCCGGTCGACGAGGAGGCCGCGGCGGCGATTGAACACCGTTACTGGATCACACGCCACAAACGCACCGTCCCTGTCACGGTTTTCGATTCCTGGTGGCGGGGCTGAAGCCCGCCGTTGGTAACCTAGTGCCCGTGAAGATCGCCACCTGGAACGTCAATTCCCTCCGTGCCCGTGCCGACCGCGTCGAGGCCTGGCTGAACCGCTCCGACGTCGACGTCCTGGCGATCCAGGAGACCAAGTGCAAGGACGAGAACTTCCCGTGGGAAATGTTCGAGAACGCCGGGTACGAGGTCGCGCACTTCGGCCTGAGCCAGTGGAACGGGGTGGCCATCGCGTCGCGGGTAGGGCTCGACGACGTCGAACGCACCTTCCCCGACCAGCCGGGCTTCGCCAAACCGGGGATTGAACCGGTCCAGGAGGCGCGCGCCATCGGCGCGACCTGCAACGGCGTGCGCGTGTGGAGCCTCTACGTGCCCAACGGCCGCGCCCTCGACGACCCGCACATGCCCTACAAGCTTCAGTGGCTCGAAGTGCTCCGCCGGCACGCGCAGGACTGGGTCACCGCCGACCCCGGCGCCCAGATCGCCCTCATGGGCGACTGGAACATCGCCCCGCAGGACGAAGACGTGTGGGACATCGACCTCTTCGTCAACGGCGGCCTCACCCACGTCAGCCCGCCCGAACGCAGCGCGTTCCAGGGGTTCCTCGACGCCGGCTACGCCGACGTGGCGCGCCCGTTCACCCCCGGGCCGGGCGTCTACACGTACTGGGACTACACGCAGCTCCGCTTCCCGAAGAAGGAGGGGATGCGGATCGACTTCGTCCTGGGCTCCCCGGTCCTCGCGGCGCGCGTGGCCAACGCCTCGATCGACCGGGAGGAACGCAAGGGCAAGGGCGCCTCGGACCACGCGCCCGTGATCGTGGAGCTCGACGGCCAGTGACCAGCCGCCGCCCCACCGGCATCGCCCCGCCGTTTCCCTACGTCTCGTTCCTGCGCGTCTACGAGCCCCTTGACGCCTTCGACGACGCCCAGCAGCTGGCCATCCTCGAACAGCGGTCGCGGGGGCGCCGTATCACGGAGCAGCTCGACCACCTCCAGTCCCTGCGCCGGGTGACCCGCACGGTCTCCGACCCCTTCCCGCACCGCGAACCCGATCTGGTGCGGGTGCTCCACTTTCCGGGCAACAGCGGCAGCACCACCCCCTACTACTGCCCGAACCAGCTCTCCGTGCGCACCACCCTGGCCGCCGAGTCCCTCGATGCGACGCTGAGGGGCCCGCTCGTCGACGTCCTGGTGCCCGAGGCGGCCCGCGAGGCCCAACAGGCCCGGCTCGACCCTGACACGTTCGCCGATTCGGTGGCGAAGCTCCACACCCGCTCGGCGACCTGGGGCGTGCCCTTTTCCTGGTTCGTGCTGATCCACGAGGACGACATGACCGAGGTCATCGAGGACAACGGCAGGGTGAGCACTGTCCGCATCGCCGCCCGCGTGCACGAGTGCATCGACCGGGCCCGGCACGCCATCGCCCAGCTCGCGATCGGCGCCCCGGAACTCGACCTGCTCGAGGAGCTCACCGACATCACCCAGTGGCTGGAGTTGTTCCGCCGCGACGCCGTCGTGGAGATCGACTACGGTGCGGTCGCCGACCGGGTCTTCCCCGACGAGTCGCCGTTCGATGTGCGGACGGGGATCGAGAGCCTCGCCGAGGCCGACATGACCGGAGCCGCCGCCTCCTACCGCCGGCTGGCCTCCCGCTGGATTCCGATCCGGCAGCTCGCGCGCGCCTCCTGAGGCCGGCACGGTGTGCCGGGCGGGCTGCCCGCCCTCAGCGCGGGGCCGGTCCGGTCGAGCCGCGCAGGATCAGCTCGTGCGGCTGGACCGGAATCACCTCGGCGGGGGGCAGGCCCTGGAGCTCCCCCAGCAGGATGCCCGCCGCGAAGGCCCCCTGCTCCTCCGGTTTCTGCCGCATCGTGGTCAGGCCCATCGGCTCGGCGAATTCGTGGTCGTCGATCCCGATGACCGACAGCTCGCCCGGAACGTCGATGCCCAGCTCCCCGGCCGCCCGCAGCACCCCGAACGCCATTTCGTCCGAGGAGCAGAAGACCGCCGTCGGCCGGTGGGCGGGGTCGGCGAGCATCTGCAGGGCACCCTCCCTGCCTTCCTTGAAGCGGAAGTCGCCGAAGACCTCCCATTCCGGCCGGATCTCGAGCCCATGCCCGGCCATGGTGCGCCGGTAGGCCGTCTCCCGGATCCGGGGTACGTGGAAGTCGATGCCGAAGGACCCGCCGCCGCGCAGGTGGCCGATGCGGGTGTGCCCCAGCCCGATGAGGTGCTCGACGGCGTCGCGGGCGGCGGCGTCGTCGTCGATCCCCACGTGGCGCACCCCCTCGACGGCTCCACCGACCACGATTGTGGGCGACTCGAGCTCGAGGAGGGAGGAGCGTTCGGAATCGGTCAGCTCGAGGCAGAGCACCAGCAGCCCGTCGATGCGTTTGCGCAGGATCGAGCGGTGGAACACCCGCTCGCGGTTGACGCCTGAGCCGCCGAGGCTGAACAACACAAGGTCATAGCCCGCCGAGCGCAGCCGCCGGTCGACCCCTTCAAGGACGGCCGAGAAATACCACCGCTCGATCTGCGGCAGGAGCACCCCCAGGGCCATGGTGCGCCCCGAGGCAAGCCCAGCCGCTGCCGACGAGGGGACGTACCCGAGGTGCTCGGCCTCCCGCTGCACCCGGGAGCGGGTATCCGGCGAGACCCCGGGCAGCCCCCGCAGCGCGCGGGAGACCGTTGCGGTCGAGACTCCCAGCGACTTCGCGACATCTTCGATGCTCGTCACGGGAATCAGCCCTTGAGGCCGCCTGCCAGCAGTCCGCGGACGAAGTACCTCTGCAGCCCGAAGAAGACCGCCAGCGGCACCAGGATCGAGACGAACGCACCGGCAGTGAGGCGCTGCCATTCGCCGCCACGTGAGCCCTGCAGCTCCGCGAGCCGCTGGGTGATCGGGGCGACGTCGGCCCCGCCTCCGGAGAACACCAGCGCCACCAGCAGGTCGTTCCACAACCACAGGAACTGGAAGATGCCGAACGAGGCAAGGGCGGGAGTGGCAAGGGGAATGATGATGCGCCAGAAGATGGTGCTGTGCCCGGCGCCGTCCACCCGTGCCGCCTCGATGACCTCACCGGGGATCTCCGCGATGAAGTTGTGGAGCAGGAAGATCGCCAGGGGCAGCCCGAAGATCGTGTGGGCCACCCAGAGCTGGGCGTACGTGTCGCTGGGAAACAGCTGCAGGTCCCCGATCTTCAGGACCTGGGTGAACAGCTGCAGCAGCGGGATCAGGGCCATCTGCAGCGGCACGATCTGCAGGGCGAAGACGAAGATGAACAGCCCGTCCTTGCCGCGGAAGCGGCCCCAGGCGAACATGTACGCCGCCATGGCGCCGATGACCAGGGTGAAGATCGTGCCCGGGATGACGATGGCGAGGGAGTTCACGAAGTAGGAACCCAGGTTCGGCGACTGGCTCCCGCCCGGGGCGAGGACATCCTGGTAGTTGGCCAGGGTGAACTGCCAGTCGGTGAAGACGTTCCACCAGCCGTTGCCCTTGATGTTGTCCTCGGGACGGAAGGAGGAGACGAACAGGCCGAAGGTTGGAATGGTCCAGAGAACGGCGATGACCACGGCGGCCGCCGTGGCGCCGCGGGAGGTCAGCTTCTGCCGGACCCGCCGCTGGATCGGCGGACGGTCCGCCGTCTCGATGTCCTGAAGCTCCGGGAAGACCTTGTTGGTGTTCTCGGCCGGGATGGCGCTCATCGGATCTCCTTCTGCTGGCGGAGCAACCGCGCGTTGTAGACGACGACGGGCAGGACCATCAGGAACAGGACCAGCGCGAGCGCCGCACCGCGGCCGGGCTCGCCGGCGCGGAAGGCCTGGGTGTACATCTCGTTGGCGACGACCGAGGTTTCGTACTGTCCGGCGGTCATCGTGCGCACGATGTCGAACACCTTGAGGGTGCCGATGGTGATGGTGGTGACGACGACGATCAGTGAGCCGCGGATCGTGGGGATGGTGACGTTCCGGAACTGCTGCCAGGCGCTGGCGCCGTCGAGCCGGGCGGCCTCCACGATTTCCGTCGGAATGCCCTTGATGGCGGCGGAGAGCACCACCATGGCAAAGCCGGTCTGGATCCAGATCATCACGGCGATCAGGAAGAAGGTGTTCTCGGGGGCGTCGAGCAGGAACTGCTTGGGTGTCTGTCCGAGCCAGACGAGGATCTGGTTGGCCAGGCCGATCTGGTCCTGCTCGGCATCCTTGTAGGCGTAGACGAAGCGCCAGATGACGCCGGCGCCCACGAAGGAGATGGCCATGGGCATGAACACCAGCGCCTTGAGCGCCTTCTCCCCGCGTGCCTTGTCGATGAAGACCGCGTAGGCGAGGCCGATCGAGGAGGCGAGCAGGGGAACCAGGACCACCCAGATCACGGTGTTGCGCAGGGTGACCAGGGCCTCGGGCTGGGTGAACATCCACACGAAATTATCGAGGCCGGTGAACTTCCCGGCCGCGTCGGTGAAGGAAAGGTAGGTCGTCTGGAGTGCCGGGTAGACGAGTCCGACACCGAGCAGGACCAGGGCCGGTGCGAGGAACCCGGCGATCTGGATTTTCTCCCGGGACGACTTGGGGGCCCGGTCGACGACGAGCATGAGTAAACCGATGATGGCGGCGAAGATGGCAAGTGCCACCACCACCTGTATGCCTTTTTCTGCTAGATCTTCCACAGCCCAGCCTCCTTGGTGCGCCTGGTGGATGAAACGATGAACTGTCCGGCCGGCGGGGCGCGGAAGCGCGGGAGTGCCGGAAGCCGGAGGGCACTAACGCCGCCGGCCGTCCCTGCGGGGAACAGCCGGCGGCGTTGGCGTGCCTGGCTAGGACTTGGGCCAGCTGCTCTCGACCGAGTCCGTGACCTTCTTGGTCTCGTCGCCGTTGATCCAGTTCACGATGCCGCTCCAGAAGGAGTTGGCGCCGACGGCTCCGGGCATCAGGTCCGATGCGTCGAAGCGGAAGACCGTTTCGGGGTTCTGGAGCAGTTCGATCGACTGGCGGTCCAGGTCCGATCCTGCGAGCTCCGGATCCAGACCCTTGTTGGCGCTGATCGCACCACCCTGCTCAACGCGGGCGTTCGCGAAGTCGGCGCTTGCCATGTACGACTGCAGGGCAACGACCTCGGGCTTGTCCGAGTAGGCGCCGACCATTTCGCCGCCACCGGTGATGGCGGTGCCATCGGCGGGGTCAACGGGAGGGGTCATGAAGGCCCAGACGTCGCCGTCCTCGGCCACCTCGGTGCCTTCGGGCCAGTTGGCTGCCTGGAAGGAGGCCTGGTGGTGCATGGCGCAGGCGCCGTCGAGGACGGGCTGGCCGGCCTCGGCGAAGGCCGTCGACAGGATCGAGCGCGAGTCGCCGAAGCCGCCGTTGACGTAGTCGTCGTTCTTGAGGATCTCCCCGACCTTGTCGAAGGACTCGACGATCTTCGGGTCGTTGAACGGGATCTCGTGGGCGACCCACTGGTCGTAGACCTCGGGACCGTGGTCGCGGAGCACCGCGTCCTCGACCCAGTCGGTTCCCGGCCAGCCGGTTGCCTCGCCGGATTCGAAGCCGGCGCACCAGGGCTTCATTTCCTTTTCTTCGCTGGCGATCTTCTCGGTCAGCTCCATCATCTCGTCCCAGGTCGTGGGGACTTCCCAGCCCTTCTCCTCGAAGGTCGCCGGAACGTACCAGACGTAGCCCTTGATGTTCGCGAGCATGGGGGCGGCGTAGAAGGTTCCGTCGACCGTGCCGTACTTCTTCCAGTCCTCGGACCAGCCCTCGTCGACGAGGTCGGAGACCTCCTGCGGTGCGGGCTTCAGGTTGCCCGCCTGTGCGGCGAGCAGGCCCGGCTGGGGGAAGATGGCGAGGTCCGGCGGGTTTCCGGCCTTGGCGCGGACGCCGATCTGGGTCTCGAATTCCTTCGAACCTTCGTAGGCCACCTCGATGCCGGTGCATTCGGCGAAGTCGGCCCAGGAGTTTTCGAGCAGCTCGGCTTCGACGTCGACGATCGTTGAGTAGACGCTGACCTCGGTGCCTTCGTGCTCTCCGTAGGCCTCGTAGAGGGAGCAGTCGGCGTCTCCGCCGCCGGCCTCACCGGATCCACCGGATCCGCAGGCGGAGAGTGCGAGCGTCAGGACGCTCAGGGCCGCGAGCGGCGCCAGCGCTTTCTTGGAGCGAGATTTTGGCATTAAAGAGACTCCTTTGTCTGGCGGCACGCATCAGTCGGTTCCACGCCCGCCATCGGGCCGGAATTCTAACCGTGCCGCCGCCTCACCAGATTGATATCCCCGACAGTAAGCGCTTACGTAAGTGGCCCACAACACAGGGGAGCGTTCCGTGTCCCTTCGATACCGAATCGTGACTGTCCCCACCCGGGCGGTGTCGGCGGTGGGCGGATCGGCTCAGCTCACCCGGTCGGCGCGCGTGAAGCGCGCCCGGGCACCGGCGCTGATACTGATGAGCACCGGCGCGCGGTGGCCCAGGACGACGTCGAGCGCCTCGACGAGCACCGCGACCTCCTCTGCGACCCGTGCCGGTGCGGCGCCCTGCCGGGGGTAGACCCGGACGCGCAGCGCCGAGGTGCCCCGGAAGCGCCAGGTCGTCACCGCCGCGTTCACGAGGTCGCGCCGCTCCTGCAGGGCCACCTTGAGCGCCTGCTCGGCGGCCGCCGCGGTGATGGTCACGGTTCCGGCGGCCTCCGGGGGCTCCTCCCCGCCGCGGACCTCCACGAAGTTGCCGGTCCTCCCCCGGCCCTGCACCGCCAGCCAGGCGATCATCAGCGCGGCCAGCAGCAGGAACACGAGGGCGAGCAGGATCCACAGCCAGTCGTCGCCGCCCCGCTCGAGGATCGAACCGATCCCGGCCGCGGTGCCGGCCGCGGCGGCCCGCCACTGCCGGGCGACCCCGGGGAAAAGGGCAGCCGCCGTCCCCGCGGCCCCGACGGTCATCAGCACGAGGCCGAAGAATCCGAGCAGGATCCGGTTGAAGGCACGGGGTGTCGAGTTCACTGGCCGATCACCCCGCTGGGTGCGACGGCCACCCGGACGGCGGGGAACGGCTCGGCGACGGTGCCGCGGAGGTCCTCTTGGACGGCCAGCCGGACCGATTCGGCGTCCACCGGGATGCCCGAGGTCGGCCGCACGGTGACCTCGACGAGGCGGCGGCCCACGGTGACGAGGACCTGCTCGGAGCCGACGCCGGCGGCCAGCCGGGCGCGCCGGGCCAGCGTAGCCGCTAGGATCTCGGCGTCCACCACCACCGCGGCCCTTCCGTTGGGCACCGCGTACCGTGCCCGCCGGCCCGGGAGGACCGCCGCCAGGAACAGCATCAGGCCGACGACGAACACCAGCAGTCCGGCCGGAACCAGGAGGGATGCCGGCAGGAGGTCGGGCAGGCGGCCCAGCGACGCGGCCAGCCGGTCGAGGTCGATCAGGAAGGGCGGGTCGCCGACCGCCTTCAGGACTGCCTCAAGGAACAGCAGGATGGAAACCGCTGCCACGACGGTGCCGGTGAGGATCGAGGGGACCGCGCGGGAGGCGTGAAGTTCCCGGCGGAGGGCGTGCTGCGTCACCTCGTCCACGCCGGCTGCGGGCCCGTTCATCGGACCCGCCCCTGCACGGCGGCCGTCCCGATGATCCGGATGTCCACCCGGCTGAGCCGGGTGCCGGTGAGCGCGGTTACCGTCGCCAGGATCCCGGCCTTCGCCTGCCGCGCACGTTCAAGGACCGACCCCCCGGGTGGCGGGATACGCGCGGGCTCGGCGGCAAGGCGCGCCAGCGGGGGGATGGGCACCGGCAGGGACAGCTCAAGGGCCAGCAGGCCGCCGTCGTCGGTGTACACGGCACGGACCGAGGCGGGGGGAACCCCGAAGTGCTCAGCTGCGGCGGCCTGCGCCGTACTGACGAGGGCCTGGGTGGTGATCCGGTTGTGCCCGGAGACCTGCGGGGCGGCCGCGGGCCCCGACGCACGGAGCGCTGCGCTGCTCACGAAGAGGATCGGCGCCCGGTCAGGGCATCCCGGACGCTGCGGAAATCGAGCTTGCCCTCGGCACTGCGGCCCAGCAGCGCCCCGGCCCCCATCAGCAGGGCCGTCAGCAGGAAACCCCAGAATCCGAAACTGAGGGCGGCCAGGGCAAGGACCGCGCCCGCCGCCATGCCGGTGACTGTTGGTGTCATTGGAAGTCCTTCGTTGGACGGATCAGAGCTGGGTGGAGCCCAGGGCCCGGGATTTCTCGCTGGAGCGTACATCGTTGAGGCCGGGGACGTGGACGTCGCTGACCTCGACGTTGACCTCGATCACCTCGAGCCCGACGAGGTCGCTGACGGCCTGGTACACGGTGGCCCGGACGGCGTCGGCCAACCGGTGCAGCGGGTAGCCGTACTCGGCAACGAGGCTGACATCGACGGCGACCTGGGTCTGGCCCACCTCGACGCGGACGCCCTGCACCGGCTCGGCCGCGCCGACGGCGTCCCGCAGGGCGCCCAGCCGGCCCGCGCCCCCGCCGAGGGCGTAGACGCCCGGCACCGACCGCGCCGCCACGGCGGCGATCCGGACGGCCGCCGGGTCGGCGATCACGGTCCGCCCGGGCGCTGTGCCCGGAACGGTCGGAGGAGAAGCAGGTTCAGTGGGAAGCGGGTCCATGCGCGCGCACCTTTCGTCTGTGCCCAGCCTAAGCCCTCGCCCCGGTCCGGACAGAGGACCCGGGCCGGGCGGCATCCCGCGTCGCCGGCTGCGGCCCGGAAGGCCCGCGTCGAGGCGCGGAATCGGGCGTTAAACAAGAAAACCCCGGATTTCCAAGAAGGAAACCGCGGGGTATTCAGTAGTGGCTCCGACCGGCGTCGATCCGGTGACCTTTCGATTTTCAGTCGAACGCTCTACCAACTGAGCTACAGAGCCGTGCAACCATCTTCCGATGATCACCGCATCAAACCGGCACTGCTTACGCCTGCCGCCTGAGCGACCCTGACGGGACTTGAACCCGCGACCTCCGCCGTGACAGGGCGGCGCGCTAACCAACTGCGCTACAGGGCCTTGCTATCTTGCACTTTCATTTTTGCAAGAGTTTCATCCTACCAGCATCTCTGCGGTGCGAATGACCACCGAAACCGGTGAATCCTGCGTACCCCCAACGGGATTCGAACCCGTGCCGCCGCCGTGAAAGGGCGGTGTCCTAGGCCGCTAGACGATGGGGGCCTGTCCACTTGGGGCGAAAGCTCCCCGCTGTGGACCTATAAAACTATAGGTCCTCCATCTCGAATATCCAAAATGCGTCCGTGGGCGCGTTCCGGACCGCGGCGAGAGGCATCCGGCGGGCACGGATAGAGTCGAAGGGTGCCTATCGACATGAGCCTTGCGGACTTCGAGGCCGCCGTTGACGACGCCATCGACTCCATTCCCGAGGACCTGGCGCGCGCCATGAACAATGTGGCGATCTTCGTGGTCGAGGAATACGAACCGGGCCCGGGCGATGAACCGGACCCGGACCTGCTCGGCCTCTACGAGGGGGTGCCGCTGACGGAGCGGGACTCGTGGTGGGATGCCGGCTCGCTGCCGGACCGCATCAGCATCTTCCGCCAGCCGCTGATGCGCATGTGTTCCTCCCGGGAGGAACTCGTCGAGCAGATCCTCATCACCGTCATCCACGAGGTGGCCCACCACTTCGGCATCGACGACGAGCGCCTGCACGAACTCGGCTGGGGCTAGCCGGGCGTCCCCGGCAAGCCACCGCCCGGGCGGCTGGTGCGGGCCGGCTCAGCCCACCGGCGGCATCATCGGCCCGAAGGAACTGCGGTCCAGCAGGCGCGGGTCCTCGCTGTCCGGAACCACCATCACCGGCCCCTTGGCGTGGTGGATCACGCCCTGGCTCGTCGAGCCCATCAGCATCCCGGTGAAGCCGCCACGCCCGCGCGTCCCCACCACCAGCAGTTCGGCGGTGCGTGAGGCGTTGATCAGCACCTCCGCCGGCGGCCCGTCGAGCTGCTCCACAGTGATCTCAAGGCCCGGGAAGTGGCTCCGCAGCCACTCCCGGCCCGCATTGAGCTGCGCGGCGATGTCGGCATGGAGCGCTTCCCGGTCCAGCGGAGCCGGCACCCAGGCCAGGGAGCCGTTGAACGGCGGGATCGAGCAGATGACCCGCAGCGGAATGCCGCGGGACACCGCTTCCTCCGCAGCGGCCAGCGAGGCCCGGCGCGCCTGTTCGGAACCGTCGACACCGACGACGACGACCCTCTCGATCCCCGAGGCGGGCGGGCCGGGCTCACCCCTGGACCTGCTGCCGACAAGCTGCGGCTGTCCGAAGCGCGGCGCGCACGAAAGCGGGACGATCACCGTCGGGCTCTTGGCGTGGGCCGGAAGCGCGCTGCTGACCGATCCCAGGAGCCTCCCGACGAAGCCTCCCCTGCCCCGGGACCCCACGACGACGAGGTCGGCCTCCTCGGACAGGTCGAGGAGGACCCCTGCGGCGTCACCGGTTTCGATCCGGGGAATCACTTCCAGGCCCCTGCCGGACAGGTGGCCCACCGCCTCGTCGAGGACGGCCTGGGCGCCTTCGCGGATGATCGAGTCGTCAACGGTGGCGTAGCCGGCGTCCATGCTCGAGGCGGCGAACACCGGGACTGTATAGGCGGTCACCACATACAGGGGTGACCGGCGCCGCTCGGCCTCCTGGGCGGCCCACAGCAGCGCGCACACGCTCTGGTCGGAGCCGTCGACCCCCACCACAATGCCCGAACCGAGCGGGGCTCCGGCAGAATGATCGTCCTGCGGGACACTCATGGCACGCTCCTTCGCTCGCCGTCCGCCCCCGGCCCATGGCCGGTTGTCAATATTTGTAGCCTACTCCCGAAGGCTGGTCTATCCACGGTGCAAAAAGTTATATAGGCTTCGTGAAATCGAGACCCGGAGGTCCGCCGACAGGCGTGCCGTTCCGCTTTTCGGTTCCCGTCCGACCCGTTCGCGGCCGGGAATCAGTACGGCCCGGAAGAGGCGCCGGGCCGTACTGTGCTCTTCTTCGAACCGGAGGTACTTCGTCGTGGATTTGCTGCCGCCGGACCCCGCGCATGCCCTCCCCGAGGTGTCAGCGGCGGCGGAGCTCACCACCACCGTTGTCATCGGATCCGGACTGCCGGGCCTCGCGGTCGCCAGCGAACTAAGCAGGCACGGCATCGACTCGATCGTCGTCGAAGGACTCGAATGCCTGGACTCGGGCCCCCTGCGCACGGTGATGACCGACTCGGTCTCCCTCTCGGAACGGTCCGGGCTGCTGCGGCTGCTCCGGGCCTACGCCTCGAGCCACTGCCTCGACGTCCGGCACACCACACGCTGTGAGGACCTCAGCATCATCGGGCACTCGACCCTGCTGCCGGCGCGGGTCCCCTCAAGCAAGAAGTGGGCCGTCCAGACCGCCGAGGGCGTGCTGCTCGCCGACCATGTGGTGCTGACGAAGTACCCGCAGAACCAGCTGCGCCGGTTCCTGCGCTCCCTCGGGATCGCCATCGGCGCCGACTTCCGTGCGGCCCTTGCCGCCATCGGCCTGCACCTGGTGGGCGTGGGCGAGGTGCTCACCCCGACCACGCGCGAAATCGTGAGGCAGGCGAAGGTCGTCAGCGACACCATCGCCGCCTCGGGCCGGGCGGGCGGAGGCCCCCTGGCGGTCCGGCCCGCCTAGGGAGCAGGGGCCCCGGGCCGGGCGGACGGGTCACTGGTGATCCGGCCCGCCTGGGGAGCAGGGATTAGGGACTAGGGACGGGCTACCGGTCGGCGCGAAGGCGTTTCCGGGCCGTCGTGGCGAGGAACGCGGCGAGCGCCAGGAGCACGATGGCCATGACGGCGACGCTCCAGGGGAAGTCGCCCGTTCCCGCGGCCTGCGCGGGACCCTCCTCCACCTCGGCGGGGGTGATCGGCACCGCGGTCCCGGCCGAATCCGGCGCCGCAGCCGTGCCGGATTCCGCGGTGAAGGTCAGGACGCCTTCAATGGGGTGGGAGTCCGAGGACACGACCCGCCAGTTGACAGTGAACTCGCCGGCGGGAGCCCCGGCACGCACGTCCTGCACCGCCGTGTTGTCGACGATCCGCGCCGGGCCGTCCGACCAGGAGGCGCCGTCGGCGTCCAGGATCTCCACCTGCGCGCCGATGCCCGAGGGGACGCTCGAGAAGGTGAGTTCAACGGCACCCGGGACCGCGGCGACGGTCGCACCGTCGGCCGGGTTGCTCGACGACAGCTCGTCGTGGGCGGCCGCCGGCCCCGCAGCAAGGCCGAGCAGGACCAGCAGGATGATCCCCGCCGAGGCGAGGACCGCGCGCACGGGGTTGGGGCGGAGGCCGGCGCGGTCGGGGGTGGGGGAAGGAAACGGGGTGGAAGCCATGCTTTCAGCCTACGCTCCGGGCCGGCGTAACCCGTTGGCGGGATTCGCCGGGTGCCGGGATAGGATTTTGCTCGGCTCCTCTACCTCCTCTCCAAGGATCATCATGCTCAAGACGGGTTCGGCGCTGGACCGCTACTTCGAAGTCACCGCCCGGGGTTCCACCTACCCGCGGGAGATCCGCGGCGGCGTCGCAACCTTCTTCGCCATGAGCTACATCGTCGTCCTGAACCCGCTGATCCTTTCCGGGGCCGACGCCTCGGGCACCGAGCTCGGTTTCGAGCGGGTCGCGGCCGTGACGGCCCTCGTCGCGGGCGTCCTCACGATCGTCATGGGCGCCTGGGCCCGGTATCCCTTCGCCCTCGCCACGGGCCTCGGGGTCAATGCCTTCGTCGCCATCACCGTCGCCACGAACCCGGAACTGACCTGGCCCGACATCATGGGCCTTGTGCTCCTGGCCGGGCTCACCATGCTCGTGCTGGTGCTCACCGGCTTCCGGACGGCGGTGTTCAACGCGGTCCCGGAGAGCCTGAAGACGGCCATCGTCGTCGGCATCGGCCTGTTCATCGCCCTCATCGGGCTCGTCAACGCCGGCTTCGTCCGGCGGATCCCCGATGTCGCCCAGACAACCGTGCCTGTCGGCCTGGGCTTCGAGGGCGTCCTCCTCGGCTGGCCGACCCTTGTCTTTATCTTCGGGCTGGTGCTCACCATCGCGCTCGTGGTGCGGCGGGTCCGCGGCGCGATCCTCATTGGCGCCCTCGCCGCCACCGCCCTCGCGGTTCTCATCGAGGCCATTGCCGACGTGGGGCCGAGCTTCGTGCCCGGGCAGGACCCCAACCCGCTGGGCTGGTCGCTTGTCGTCCCCGAGCTGCCTGCAGGTGCCTGGGTCGGGGCTCCGGACCTTGGGCTGCTCGGCAACGTCAGCCCCTTCGGCGCCTTCGGCCACCTCGGCGCCACCGCGGCGTTGCTGCTGACCTTCACGATCCTGCTGAGCATTTTCTTCGACGCCATGGGCACGATGGTCGGCCTGGCGAACGAGGCGAAGCTCGTCGACGCCCGCGGCAACATCCCCGGCGTCAACCGGGTCCTGATCGTCGACGCCCTGGGGGCCGTCGCCGGCGGCGCCGGCTCGGTGTCCTCGAACCAGATCTACGTCGAATCCGGGGCGGGCATCGGCGAGGGCGCCCGCACCGGCATCGCGAACATCGTCACGGGCGTCCTGTTCCTGCTGGCGATGTTCTTCACCCCCCTGATCAGCCTCGTGCCCTTCGAGGCCGTCGCGCCCGCCCTCGTGGTCGTGGGCTTCATGATGGTCTCCCAGGTCGGCCGGATCGACTGGCAGGACTGGGGCATCGCGATCCCCGCGTTCCTGACCTTCACCCTCATGCCGTTCACCTACTCGATCGCCAACGGGCTTGGGGCGGGCTTCATCGCCTTCGTCCTGATCCGCACCATCCAGGGCCGGGCGCGGGAGATCCACCCGCTGATGTGGGCGGTCGCCGCGGCGTTCGTGATCTTCTTCTGCATCGGGCCCATCGAACAGATCCTGCTCTAGCGGAGCGCCGGGCTCAGTCGGTCAGCGGCTGAGCCCCGGCGGCGAAGCGGCGCACCTGCTCGTCGTGCCACAGGTGGGCGGGGACGCCGCCGCCAAGCAGCCCCCGGGCCAGCCCGGGGCCCTCGGCGAGCGGGCCGTCGCTGCCGGCGATGATGACATTGCCGTACCGGCGTCCCTTGAGCATCGCCGGATCGGCGACGATCGCGGTGGTCGTGAACACCGAGGCGATGGTCGCCGCCTCCCGCCGGGCCATCTTCAGATCCGGCCCGTCGCCGCAGTTGACCAGGTAGATCCCGTCCGCCGCGAGCACCTTCTTCGCCTCCTGCGTGAACCCGACGGTCGTGAGCGCGTGCGGGGTGCGGCTGCCCGAAAAGACATCCCGGATGATGAGGTCGCGGCTTGCCTCCGACAGCGAGCAGGTCACCTCCCGGGCCTCCCCCACCCGGATGCGCACCAGCGGGGCCCGCGGCAGGTCGAACCACTGCCGCACGAGTTCGGCCAGCCTCCCGTCGAGCTCCACGACGACCTGGCGCGCCGCAGGGTGCGCCGCGGCGATGTAACGCGGCAGGGAGCACGCGCCGCCGCCAAGGTGCAGCACCCGGAGCCGCTCAGTCGGGCTCCAGCGGGCATCGACGAGCGCGGCGATCCAGCGCATGTACTCGAAGTCGAGGCGCAACGGGTCATCGAGGTCGATGTGCGAACTTGGGACCCCGTTGATGCGCAGCACCCAGCCGTTGGTGCTGTAGGGATCCGGTTCGAGTTCGCAGGTGCCGGTATCGATCGTAAATTCGCCCGCAACCGGCGCGGGAGCTGCCTGGCGCCCCATCAGGAGTGGCCCTCGAACTCCTGCATCTCCGTCAGGGCCTTCTCAAGCCGTTCCACCTTGCCGGTGAGTTCGCCCGTGCGCCCGGGCCGGATGTCGGCCTTCAGCACCAGCGACACCCTGCTGCCGTAGCGGCCCGCCGCCTCAGTGGCGTGCTTGATCACCGTCATCACCTCGTCCCACTCACCCTCGATCGTGGTGAACATGGAGTCGGTCGAGTTGGGCAGTCCCGACTCGCGCACGACGGCGACGGCGGCGGCCACCGCCTGGTGGACCGATCCGTCGCCGTCCTCCGCGGCGTGTTCGGACGATCCGGACGGGGCGACTGAGAAGGCTACAAGCATGCTCCAAGTGTCCCAGAAACCGGCGTCTCCGTCCCCGCCGGTGTGTGGCGTGCGTTATGGCACGCGGGACGGGTCCCTGACAGGATGGTCCAATGACCCGCGGAATTTACGTCAGTGCCATGAACCCCGGCTCCGGCAAGTCCCTGATCTCGCTTGGCCTCGCCGATATGCTCCACCGGCACGCCGACCGGGTCGGTTTCTTCCGGCCGATCGTCGAAGGCGATGATCCAGCGGCGGACCCCATGGTCCAACTGATGCAGCGCAGCTTCAACCTCCCGCCTGAACGCTCCCGCGGCGGCCTCACCCGCGCGCAGGCCCGCGCCCTGCTCGTGGCCGGCAACCGCGAGGAAATCGACACGGCCTGCGTGGCGATCTACAGCGAAATCGCAAGCCGCTGCGACGTCGTCATCGTCGAGGGCACAGACCTCGGCGGCCACGACGCCGCAGTGGAGTTCGACCTCAACGCCCGCCTCGCGAACAACCTCGGGGCGATGGTGCTGGCCGTGGTCAGCGCCAAGGAGATGTCGGTCGCCGAGGCCGCCGACGCCGTCGACGTGGCCCGGCAGGAACTCGACGAGGCGAAGGTCTCCCTGCTGGCGATGATGGTGAACCGGGCCCCCGACGATGCGCTTGAAGGAATCCGGTCGGAGATCCGCCCGGGCCGGTCGGGCCGGCCCGTCTACGTGATCCCCGAACTGCCCGAAATCGCCCGGCCCACCATCTCTGAGGTCGCCTCCGAACTCGGCGCGAAGCAGATCGCCGGAAGCACCAACCTCGAGCGGGACGTGCTCTCCGTCCGGGTGGCGGCGATGAACGTGGGCAATTTCCTCCACCTGCTCACCGACGGCGCCCTGGTGATCGTCCCCGGGGACCGCGCCGACGTCCTCGCGGCGACCCTTGCCTCCTCCTTCTCACCTGACTTTCCCGTTCCCTCCGGGCTGGTCCTCACGGGCGGCCTCGCCCCCGACCCGCACCTGCTTCCCCT
The DNA here is from genome assembly GCF_054511055.1 of Arthrobacter melezitosi. NCBI lineage: Bacteria > Bacillati > Actinomycetota > Actinomycetes > Micrococcales > Micrococcaceae > Arthrobacter > Arthrobacter melezitosi. The sequence continues at coordinate 58,843 of NZ_JBTNDJ010000005.1, read as the reverse complement.
GCTGGCCCAGGCGCCGTTCCCCGTGTTCGCCCTCGAGGACGACACCTACACCGCCGCCCAGCGGGTCGGCGGGGTGCGCGGCGAGATCGCGACGGGGCTGCGCCGGAAGTCGGCCGCCGCGCTCGGCGCCTGGTCGCGGCAGGTGGACGAAGACGAACTCCTCGAACGCCTTGCGCTCCCCCGGGCCATTTCCATGACGCCGCTGCGGTTCCTCCACGAACTCATCCAGCGCGCCCGGTCGCAGCGCCGCTCCATCGTGCTTCCCGAGGGCACCGATCTCCGGATCCTCCGGGCCGCCGAGATCCTGCACCGCCGGGACGTGTGCGACCTCACGGTCCTCGGCCCCGAATCGCAGGTCCGGGAGCTCGCCGCCGGCCAGGGCATCGACCTGTCCGGGATCACCCTCATCGACCCGGAGACCTCCGAACTGCGCGAGGAGTTCGCCGCCGAATACGCCCGCCTCCGGGCCCACAAGAACGTCTCGCTCGAGGACGCACGGGAGCGTATGCTCGACGGCGCATACTTCGGCACCATGATGGTCCAGCTCGGCCGCGTGGACGGGATGGTGTCCGGGGCGGCCCACACCACCGCCAACACCATCCGGCCGGCCCTTGAATTCGTCAAGACCCGGGAGGGCGCCCGGATCGTCTCATCGGTCTTCCTGATGCTCCTCTCCGACCGGGTCCTGGTGTACGGCGACTGCGCGGTGAACCCCGAACCCAACGAGGAGCAGCTCGCGGACATCGCCTCCGCCTCGGCCGACACCGCCGCGCAGTTCGGCGTCGAGCCCCGGGTGGCAATGCTCTCCTACTCGACGGGGGAATCGGGCCACGGCGGCGCCGTGGACGAGGTCCGCCGCGCCACCGAAATCGTGAGGGCGCTCCGCCCCGAGCTGCCGGTGGAAGGGCCCATCCAGTACGACGCCGCCGTCGATGCCTCGGTCGCGGCCTCGAAGCTTCCGGGGTCCTCCGTGGCGGGCCAGGCGACGGTCTTCATCTTCCCCGACCTCAATACGGGCAACAACACGTACAAGGCGGTCCAGCAGTCGGCCGGCGCCGTGGCCGTCGGCCCGGTGCTGCAGGGCCTCCGCAAGCCCGTCAACGACCTCTCCCGCGGCTGCACCGTGGAGGACATCGTCAACACCGTCGCCATCACCGCGGTGCAGGCCCAGCAGGCGCCTCCCGTGTCGGCCGCCGCCGCGGACGGACCGGCTGTATCCACCCTAGGAAAGCAGTAAGCATGATCATCCTTGTCATCAACTCCGGCTCGTCATCCCTGAAGTACCAGGTGCGCGAGGGTGACGACATCCTCGCCCAGGGCTCGATCGAAAGCATCGGGGAGGAATGGGTCCCCGACCATGCCGCGGCGATCGAGCACTTCGACAAGGAGCTCACGGTGATCCTGCAAGGGAAGACCATCGACGCCGTCGGCCACCGCGTGGTGCACGGCGGTGAGCGCTTCGGCGAGCCGGTGCTGATCACCCCGGAGATCATCGGCGCCATCGAACGGCTCAATCCGCTGGCCCCGCTCCACAACCCCGCCAATGTCCTGGGGATCCGGGCCGTCGCCGAGAAGTGGCCCGGCATGCCGCAGGTCGCCGTGTTCGACACCGCGTTCCACCGGACCCTCCCGGAGCGCGCCTGGCGGTACGCGGTGCCCGATAAGCTCTATTCGAAGTACGGGATCCGGCGTTACGGCTTCCACGGCACCTCCCACGACTATGTCACCGGCAAGGCCGCGGAGTTCCTTGGAACACCGCGGGAGGATTTCCACGCGGTCATCGCCCACCTCGGCAACGGCGCGTCGGTGACCGCCGTGCGCGGCGGCCGGAGCATCGACACCTCGATGGGCTTCACCCCGCTCGAGGGGCTCGTGATGGGCACCCGTTCGGGCGACATCGACCCCTCGATCCTGCTCTTCCTGGCCAGGGAGGGCTACTCGCCCGAGGACCTCGACACCCTGTTGAACCGCGAGTCGGGCCTGCGCGGGCTGGCCGGCACCAACGACATGCGCTCGGTGGAGAAGGCGGCCGACGCCGGCGACAAGGCGGCCCGGCTGGCCCTGGAGATCGCCGCCTACCGCCTCGCGAAATACATCGGCGGCTACCACGTCGCGGTCGGCGGGGCCCGCGCGCTGGTGTTCACGGCCGGCATCGGCGAGAACTCCGCCAACTTCCGCTCGCTCGTCGCGGGAAACCTCACGGCGCTCGGCATCGAACTCGACGCCGAACTCAACGAGCTGCGCAGCCCCCAGGCGCGCCTGGTCAGCACCCCCGGATCGGCGATGCCGGTGCTGGTCGTGCCCACGGACGAGGAGGGGGCGATCGCTTCGGCGACGGCCGCCGTCCTCGGCGCTGCCACGGGCTGACTGCCGGCCGGACGGCCGCGCGGAGCTCCGGGGCCGTCAGGGCAGGCCGGCGAGCCGGGCGGCGGCCGCGGCGAGCGCGCCGGCGGCGACGACAACGAGGAACGGGGCCCGCAGCCACAGCGCGGCGGCGGCCGCCACGGCGGCCGCGAGCCGTGCGTCCGGGACGAGCGCGCTGCCCGAGGCGAGGGTGGTCACGACCGTCAGGGAGGTCAGCAGCCCCACGGTGAGCGCCCCGGCGGCGTGCAGCATGCGTGGATTGCCGAGGATGCTGGCCGGCACGAGGTAGCCGGCGAGCTTCGTCGCGAAGGACACGGCGCCGGCGGCGAGAATCCAGAACCACAGCACCATCAGTCGCCTCCACCCTGGCCGGCGGGTCCGGGTTGCCGCTCCCCCGCCGGCTGGTGGGAGGACGCCGGCCGGCGGAGCCCGAGGACGGCGGCCACGACGGCGGCGCACAGGATGGGAACCCCCGGCGGCGCCAGGGGCACCACGATCACCGTCACCAGGGCGCAGGCCACCGCTGTGGCCCCGGCCTCCCTCGTGCGCAACCGCGGCCACAGCAGGCCGAGGAACGCCGCGACGGCCGCGCCGTCGAGCCCCCACTGGCGCGGATCGCCCACGGCGCCGCCGAGCAGGGCGCCCGCCAGGGTGAAGGCGTTCCAGAGCACGAACACCCCGATTCCCGCGGCCCAGAACCCGCGCTTCGCCTCTGGGAGCGTGCCCTGGGCGGTCGCCGTGGCAACGGACTCGTCGATGGTGAGCTGGGCGGCCACTGCCTTCCGCCAGCCCCGCGGCCGGAGGAGGAAATTGAGCTGCATGCCGTACACCCCGTTGCGGATTCCCAGCAGGGCCGCGGCGGAAAGTGCCGACAGCCCGCTGCCCCCGCCGGCCACGACGCCGATGAAGGCGAACTGCGAGCCGCCGCTGAACATCAGCAGGCTCAGGGCCGCCGTCTGGGCGAGGCTGAGCCCGGAGGCGGCGGACAGGGCGCCGAAGGAGATGCCGTAGAGGCCGGTGGCGAGCGCCACCGAGAGGCCCACGCGGACGGCGGGCGAGGCGAGGAGTGTCACCCGAATCAGGGTAGTGGGTGGGCCCGGCATCTCCCACCCGGCTTTGCTTTCCGGCCCGTGGAGGGAATAGTGGGAAAAGACAGCACCCTTACTACCTTTGGAGGCAGGCGTGAAAGCAGTGACGTGGCAGGGCCGGCGGAAGATCAGTGTCGAAGAGGTCCCGGACCCGATTCTTCAGGAACCGACCGATGCGATCGTGAGGATCACCTCGACCGCCATCTGCGGCTCCGACCTCCACCTCTATGAAGTCCTCGGGCCGTACCTCAAGCGCGGGGACATCCTGGGCCACGAGCCCATGGGCATCGTCGAGGAGGTCGGCAGCGCCGTGACGAACCTGTCGCCCGGCGACCGCGTCGTCGTTCCCTTCAACATCTCCTGCGGCCATTGCGCGATGTGCCGCAGCGGACTGCAGTCCCAGTGCGAGACGACCCAGGTCCGCGCGAAGGGCACGGGCGCGAGCCTCTTTGGCTTCTCCTCCCTGTACGGCTCGGTGCCGGGTGGGCAGGCCCAGTTCCTGAGGGTTCCGCACGCCGACTACGGGCCGATCAAGGTGGGCTCCGAGCTTCCCGACGAGCGCTACCTCTACCTCTCCGATATCCTCCCCACGGCCTAGCAGGGCGTGAAGTACGCGGATGTTCCCGACGGCGGAACCCTCGCCGTCTATGGCCTGGGCCCCGTGGGCCAGTTCGCCGCGCGCATCGGCCGGCACCTGGGCTACCGGGTCATCGGCATCGAACCGGTGGCCGAACGCCGCGCGATGGCCCAGCGGCACGGCGTCGAGACCCTCGACTTCTCGAAGAACACCGGCGAGGAGCTGCGGAGCATGACCGGAGGCCGCGGACCGGATTCGGTCGTCGACGCCGTGGGGATGGAGGCCCACGGCTCACCCGCCGGGGCGTTCGCCCAGAACGCCGTCGGCCTGCTGCCGGACGCCCTGGCCCGCAAGGCCGTCGAAACGGCGGGTGTGGACCGCCTGAGCGTGCTGCACTCGGCGATCGACTCGGTCCGCCGGGGCGGCACCATCTCCCTCAGCGGGGTGTACGGGGGCAGCGCCAATCCGATGCCCCTGTTCACCATGTTCGACAAGCAGCTCCAGCTGCGCATGGGACAGTGCAATGTCCGCCGCTGGACCGAGGACCTGCTTCCGCTCGTCGAGGACCCCGCCGACCCCCTGGGCGTCACCGACCTGATGACCCACGAGGTCTCGATCGACGAGGCCCCGGAGGCCTACTCGAACTTCCAGAAGAAGCAGGACGGGTGCATCAAGGTTGTTCTAAAGCCGTAACCCCGAGGGCCCCGGCCAGATGCGGCGGCCGCGGGGTGCCGGCGTAGTGGATCGCATCGGCGGCCCGCACCAGGGCCAGGTGGGAAAACGCCTGCGGGTAGTTTCCGACCATGGTGCGGGCCTCGGCGTCGTATTCCTCCGAGAGCAGGCCGAGCTCGTTGGCGTAGCCGATCAGCCGGTCCATGAGGGCACGGGCCTCGTCGCCGCGCCCGCTGCGGGCGTACTGCTCAACCAGCCAGAAGGAGCAGGCGAGGAACGGGTGCTCCCCCGGCTCGAGCCCGTCGTCGGACTCGTCGGTGCGGTAGCGCAGCAGCAGTCCCTCCGCGGTCAGGAGGCTCTTCTCCAGCGCCGCCACGGTGCCGAGCATCCGGGGGTCGTCATAGGCGATGAAGCCGACCTGCGGCAGCTGCAGCAGCGACGCGTCGAGCTGGCCCTCGCCGTAGGCCTGCGTGAAGGTGTTCAGTTCCTCGTTGAAGCCGTGTTCCATCACCTCGGCGTGCAGCTCGTCGCGCAGGGTGATCCACCGCTCCAACGGACCGTCGAGCCCATGGTCCTGGACGGCCCGCACGGCGCAGTCGAAGGCCGCCCACATCATCACCCGGGAGTGGGTGAAGTGCCTCAGGTCCCCGCGCATCTCCCAGATGCCGTGGTCCTTGTCATGGAGGTGGTTCTCGGCGAAGCTCAGGAGGGCCCGCTGCAGCGGCCAGGAGAAGTGGTCCTCCGTGACCCCGTGGCAGCGGAGCTTCTCAAGGGCGACCATCACCTCGCCGACGACGTCGGCCTGGTACTGGTGGACCGCCCCGTTCCCGATGCGCACCGGCTGGGAGTCCCGGTACCCGGGCAGGTGGCCGAGGATCGTCTCGGGGAGCATCCGCTCCCCGCCCAGGCCGTACATGATCTGGAGGTCCTCAGGATCCCCGGCCACCGCGCGGAGCAGCCAGTTCCGCCACTCGAGCGCTTCCTCCTGGTAACCGTGGGTCATCATCGCCTCGAGGGTCAGGGCCGCATCCCGGAGCCAGCAGTAGCGGTAGTCCCAGTTGCGCTCGCCCCCGAAGTGCTCGGGCAGCGAGGTGGTCGGCGCCGCGACGATTCCGCCGGTGTCCTCATGCGTCAGGGCCCGCAGCACCAGCAGCGACCGCTTGACCATGTCGTCGTAGTCGCCCTGCGGCTCGTAGTTCGACGCCCAGGCCTGCCAGTAGGCAATGGTGCTCTCGAAGCAGGGCTCCGCCTCCTGGCTGCGGGGCGGGGTGCGGTGCGAGGGGAACCAGGCCAGCTCGATGTCCATGATCTGGCCCGCCGTGACCGTCAGCGTCCCCTCGTGTCGGTGCCCCTTGGGCATCAGGGTGTTGCCACGGTGCATCAGCGCATTGGGGCCGGCGATCGCCAGCAGCATGGGGCCGTCGTCGTCGTGGGCCTTCCGCACCCAGGGCACGATGTCGCCGTACTCGAAGCGCAGCTGAAGTTCCTCGCGCATCGTCACGGTTCCGCTGAGTCCCTCGACCCGCCGCACGATGGAGGCCCTGCGGTCCTCCACCGGCATGAAGTCGGTCACGAGCGCCTCGCCCGTGCTGGTCCGCCAGCGCGTCTGCAGCACGAAGGTCGAGTCCAGGTACGAACGCCCGATCACCTCCGCCTCCTCCTCAATGGGGGCGAGCAGCCATCGGCCGTGGTCCTCGGTGCCCAGCAGCTTGGTGAAGACCGCCGGGGAGTCGAAGCGGGGGAAGCACAGCCAGTCGACGCTGCCCCTGCGCGATATCAACGCGCCGGTGTGGAGATCCGATACCAGGGCGTAGTCCTCAATGGGCGAATACATGGATTAACTCAACCACAAAGCGCGGGTTTGGGAGCCCTATCCGCCGGAGGTAATTGCAAAGAATGAGCGCATTTCCGCCGGATAGTCGGTCGTGATCTCCTGCACCCCCAGCCCGGTCACCAGCTCGGCCTCCTCCTGCGTGTTGACCGTCCACACCCGGACCCGGAGGCCCTCGGAAACCCACCGCCGCACGGTCTCGGGATGGTCGCGCACATAGGCCACCCCCGGGCCCGCCAGTCCCACCACATGGGCGTCGATCAGCCCCTTGCCCTCGTTGATGGCCCGCCGCATCAGGTTCACGACGGCGCCCGAGGTGATCGAGCCGAAACTCAGCGCCTCCCGCACCTCCTCGGGCTCCACATCGGCCACGAGCTGGCACAGGGCGTGCGGCGGGGCGATCTCTCCGAGCTGGCGCATCGAGTCGGGGTTGAAGCTCATGAAGCTGATCGTGACGTTGCCCAGGGTCGAGCTCTCCGGGTCCCACCCCTCGTCGAGGAGGAACGCCACAAGCTCCTCCTCGAGGCGCAGGCCGAAGGGGCTCGGGTGCTTCAGCTCAATTGCCAGGGCGATGCTCCGCCCCACTGACCGGAGCAGCCGGAGGAGGTCGGCCAGCGTCAGCAGCTGGTTCCGGGGCCCACCGTACTCGGCCGGGACCCGCACGCCCTTCCAGGAGGAGAAATCCAGTTCCCGCAGCTCGGCCAGGGTGAAGTCGGCGACGTCGCCGGAGCCGTTCGAGGTCCGTTCGAGCGTGGGGTCGTGCACGCACACGAGCTGCTCGTCGCGGGTCAGGTGCACGTCGCATTCGACGCCGTCGGCTCCGTCGGCCAGGGCCTGGAGGAAGGCCGCGCGGGTGTGCTCGGCATAGGCGCCACTGGCGCCGCGGTGGGCGAAGATTACTGGACTCATGCTGGCCCTTACTCTCGTGGTCCGTTGGAAGCCGACCCTCCGCCGATTACGCTACGCGATCGGAACGCCGTCAGGGACATCGGGGAGCGGCGCTCGATAGACTGGGGCAGTGAATATGACGCCGGGCACCGATGAGGAACGAGCCGCAGCGCTGCGGCGCATGAAGGTCCTGGCCACGGCCCTGCTCGGAGTGCTCGCCGTGATTTTCCTTGTCGCGTTCGCGCTCCAGGACAGGTATCCATGGCTCCAGTACGTGCGCGCCGCAGCCGAAGGCGGGATGGTCGGCGCCCTGGCCGACTGGTTCGCCGTCACCGCGCTCTTCAAGCACCCCATGGGGCTGAAGATCCCGCACACGGCGATCATTCCCCGGAAGAAGGACCAGATCGGCGAGTCCCTCGGACAGTTCGTTGAGGAGAACTTCCTCTCGGAGGCCGTGGTGCGTGCGAAACTCGACTCTGCCCGGATCGCCGAGAAGGCCGGCGCCTGGCTGGCCCGCCCGGAGAGCGCCGACCGCGTCGCCGCCGAAGGCGCGGCGCTGATCCGGGGTGCGTTCACCGTGCTCAATGACGAAGCCGTCCAGGGCGTCCTCGAATCCATGGTCCGCAAGCACGTCATCGCCCCGCCGTGGGGACCCCCGGTCGGCAGGATCGCCGAGCGGCTCTTCCGCGAGGGGCACCATCACCGCCTCGTGGACCTGCTCGTGGACCGGGCGGCGGACTGGGTCGACGCGAACTACGCCGTGGTGACCCGCGTCGTGGCCCAGCGCTCGCCCACCTGGGTGCCGCGCCTCGTCGACGGCGTCGTCGGGGACCGCGTCTACGCCGAGCTTTCAAAATTCATCCGCGCCGTCCAGGACGACCCGCAGCACGACGTGCGCATCGCCCTCGACAAGTACCTCAGGGAGCTCGCCTCGGACCTGCAGTACAACCCTGAGACGATCGCCAGGGCCGAGGAGATCAAGGGGCAGCTCCTTGACGACCCGCGTGTGCGGGACCTGACCGCACGCACCTGGGCCACCATCAAGAACGCACTCCTGGAGGCGGTCAGCGACCCGCAGAGCGAACTGACGCAGAACTTCAAGGCCGCGGTGCGGGACTTCGGCGGCCGGCTCGCGAGCGACCCGGAACTTGCGGCGAAGGTGAACCGGTGGATCTCGGACGGCGCCGCCTACGCAGTCCGGACCTACCGCAGCGAGATTGCCGGGGTGATTTCCGAAACCGTCGGACGCTGGGATGCCGAAGAGACCTCACGGAAGATAGAGCTCCAGGTCGGCAAGGACCTGCAGTTCATCCGCATCAACGGCACTGTTGTGGGGTCCCTCGCCGGAGTTGCCATCTTCGCGCTCGCGCACGCAATCTTCGGCTGACGCACCCGGCCGGCAGGGTTACAGGCTGCGCCGCCGGCGCCCGGGACACCGCCCCTCGGGCGGGCGCTCCCGCGGGCGGGCGCCCCACCGTCGGGGAAGCACCCGCCCGGGGGCCCGGATCAGGTGCGTGGGCCGGCCTCAGGCTCCTGCGCCGCGGCGTCGAGGGTGTTCGCCAGGTCGCCGGGGACGACCAGCGGGGGCGGCCCGAAGGCCGTGCGCGTCGCCTGAATGACCGCCTTGCCCATCGCATGGTTCCCCGCCCCGCCGATCGCGGCCCCAACACCGAAGGGCAGGGCCCGGCCGAGGAGGGCGCCGCCCTGGCGGGCGACCATCCGCCGGATGAACCGGCGCCGGATGCTCGCGCTCAGCGCGCGGACCAGGGACGCCGGCGCGGCGCTGCCCACGGCGTTCCCCCAGGGCTGCTGTCCGGAGGAGACCGAGGATCCGCCCAGCCCTGACTGAATCAGCGCCATCCCCTCCTCGCCCATCAGGATGGCCATCACCATGGTGCGCGACCGCTCGGGGTCGTCGGTATGGACGCCGTGGAGTTCGGCGATCGACTGGGCGTAGAGGGCCGTCGCCTCCAGGAAGCCTACTGTGGCTGCGGCTGACAGGCCGAGCGAGGCGATGGTGCCGACGGCGGGCACCGCCGCCGTCGCGCCCACGGCGGCGCCTGCGACCGTGATCGCCCGGAGATAGTCGCGTTCGAGGAGTTCGGCGAGCTCGGCGGGGGTGGCCGCCGGGTGACGGCGCCGCACCCGGCGGAGGTTGGCCAGGACGAGGGGGCGCTGGACGTCGATCGCCCGCTCGATGCCCCGGTAAATCTGGGGCTTGGGGTTCCCTTCCTTGTCGAAAAGGGCACTGCTTGCGGCCTTCGCGGCCGGATTGAATCGGCCATTGCTTCGTGGATTCACTCGGATGAGTTCCTTTCACAACCGGTCATCCGGTAGGGATGGCGCGTGCTTTCAGTCTAGGGCTGGACGCTGGGCGGCGGTGCGCGGAATCAGCGGCCCGCCGGCAGGCCGGGGAACGTGGCCGCCGGATACGGAAAAGGGCGCCGCCGGAAGACCGACGGCGCCCTGACTCAGCTGTTCCCCCAGGTTCAGCCGGCACCCTGTGGGTGCATCCGGGTTATGCGCGTGAGCGGTTCTTCGTCACGGCGCCGTAGATCACGAGGACGATCAGGGCGCCGATGACGGCGAAGAGGATCGACATGAAGGAGAAGGTTCCTCCCATGTCAACGCCGAGGATGCTGTTGCCAATGAATCCGCCCAGCAGTGCGCCGACGACGCCCAGGATCATCGTGATGAGCCATCCGCCGCCCTGACGGCCGGGAAGGATCAGCTTGGCGATCGCGCCGGCGATCAGGCCGAGAATAAGAAATGCGAGGAAATGCAACATGAGGTGCTCCTTGAGTGATAATTGGCTGCCCACCGAAGCGGCCAGCTACTCGAATAAAACCGATGCACCGGGGTGCAACTTTTTGACACTCTACTTCATCAGCATGCTTACCGTTCAATCCTACCACCAGCGAAGCAAGGATATTCTCCTGCGACCGGCTCCCGCAATGGCCCCACGCCCGGTGTCACGGCAGGCGCCGCGGCCGGATTGCCGCAGGAAATATCCGGGTGGCAAGTATGCTTAGCACCACCTCGTCGTCAAGCGGCGATTTGGCATCCTTCGGGACTGTCCGAGATATCGGGGCGGTCCATCGCGAATTTTCAACCAAGGAGTAATGGCCATGAGAATCGGATCCTCAATAGCTTTGATCGCGATCGGGGCAATTCTTGCTTTTGCCGTCGCCGACATCGTGAGCTTCATCGACCTCCGGCTGGTCGGGTACATCCTCATGGGTGTCGGACTTCTCGGCCTGATCGTCTCGCTCTTCCTCAACGCGCCGCGCAGCCAGCGCCGGGTCTCCGAGTCACGCTCACTGCACGACCCCGGAACCGGCGAGACCATCACCCGCAACGAAACGCGGGACGGCCTCTAGGAGAGCCCCACGGCTGGATTCCAGGCCGGGATCCGACGGCCGGACCTTTCATTCAACGGGCCGGAGCGCAGGCGCTCCGGCCCGCTCCATGTCCCCACATCTTTGGGTCTGTGGGAATTTCCATCGAATCCCTTGCTTGTCGGGCAAAGGGGCAGATAAACTCACATAACCACAGGCCGGAGGTTCGACCGGCTGGACAACGGAGTCGCCATGTTCGCTGAAGAACGTCAACGCCAGATCAGCACCCTCGTACGCACCGACGGCCGCGTGAGCGTCACCGAGCTGTCCGAGCGGTTCCGCATCACTTCCGAAACCGTGCGGCGGGACCTTGCGCTGCTCGAAAAGGACGGTGTCCTGCGCCGCGTGCACGGCGGCGCCGTCCCGTGCGACTCCGTCAGCACCCGCGAGTCCAGTGTCGAAAGCCGCCAGGCCCAGTACCGCGCCGAGAAGCAGCGGATCGCCAAGGCCGCACTCGACATGGTCCCCTCGACCGGATCGGTGATCCTTGACGCCGGCACCACCACGGGCGCCCTCGCCGCCCTCCTCGCCACCGAATCACGCACCGACCTCACGGTCATCACCCACTCGGTTCCGATCGCGCACCTCATCACCGGCTCCTCCGTCCACCTCGAACTGATCGGCGGCCGGGTCCGGGCGCTCACCAGCGCCGGAGTGGGAAGCAGCGCCGTCACCGCTTTCTCCCGGCTCCGCGCCGATGTCGCCTTCATCGGAGCCAACGGCGTGGCCGAGCCCTTCGGCCTCAGCACCCCGGACTCCGACGAGGCCGCAGTCAAGACCGCCATCGTCCGCTCGGCCCGCAGGGTGGTCCTGCTCGCCGATTCGTCAAAGTTCGGCGAGGAATCCCTCGTCAGCTTCGCTTCCCTGGAGGAGATCGATGCAGTTGTCACGGACCGAACACCCGGGCGCGCCCTTGCCGCGGCCCTCGCAGACGCCCAGGTCGAGGTGGTGAGCGCATGATCATCACGCTGACCGCCAACCCCAGCATCGACCGCACCGTCGAACTGCCCTCCGCCCTCGCCCGGGGCGAGGTACACCGGGCGCTCAACGCCCACCAGGAAGCGGGAGGGAAGGGCGTGAACGTGAGCCGCGCGCTGACGAAGTCGGGCGTGCCGTCCCTCGCGCTGCTTCCCGGGGACGAGGGGGATCCGGTGCTCGCCGGGCTCGCCGCCGCCTCGGTTCCCTACCGGAGCCTGCCCATCGGCGCCGCGCTGCGGACGAACACCGCCCTGACCGAGCCGGACGGCACCACGACCAAGGTCAACGAACCCGGACCTGTCCTCAGCCCGCAGCACACCGCGGCGCTGCTCGACCTCGTGGTGGAGGCCAGTGCCGGAGCCTCGTGGCTCGTCCTCGCCGGATCGTTGCCACCGGGGGTGTCAGCGGACTTCTATGCCTCCGCGACGGCCGCGGTGCGGAAGCGGTACGGCTCCACGGCCCCCAGGGTCGCCGTCGACTCCTCGGGCAGCGCCCTGGCCCACGCCGCCGCGGGAGCTCCGGACCTGCTCAAGCCCAACGCCGAGGAGCTCTCGGAGCTGACGGGCCTCGGGGCCGGTGCCGAGCTCGAAACGGACCTCGAACTCGCCCTGCAGGCCTGCACCGCCCTGATTGGCGGCGGGGTGGGTGCGGTTCTTGCCACCCTCGGCTCCCGGGGTGCGTTGCTTGTCACCGCCTCGGGCGCCTGGCACGCCCGCCACAGTCCGGTCACGGCGCGGTCGACCGTTGGCGCCGGCGACTCGGCACTGGCCGGCTACCTGCTCGCCGCCGCCGCGGGGGAGGACCCCGAGGGGTGCCTCCGCCAGGCGGTCGCCCACGGCTCGGCCGCGGCGTCGCTGCCGGGATCCGAAGTCCCAGCCCTGAACCAGACAACTCCGGAGGCCGTCACCCTGACCGCCTTCGCCCCAGCTCTCAACTCCGGCGCACCCGCGCACCAGGCAGCATCGTCTCCAAAGGAGGAAAACTGAATGTCCGATCTCATCACGCCGAGCCTCGTCACTCTCGATTCGAATCTCGGGACTGACCGCTCGGCCGTCATCCGGTACCTTGCGGAACAGGTCACCGCGCAGGGCCGGGCCTCCGGCGCCGACGGCCTTTACGCCGACGCCATCGCCCGGGAGGAGAAGACGGCGACCGGGATCCCCGGCGGCATCGCCATCCCCCACTGCCGCTCCGGGTCGGTCCTCGAGCCCACCCTCGCCATGGCCCGCCTCGCTCCCCCCGTCGACTTCGGCGCGAAGGACGGTCCGGCGGACCTCGTGTTCTTCATCGCCGCCCCCGACGGCGCCGACCAGGAACACCTGAAAATGCTGTCCAAGCTGGCGCGGTCCCTGATCAAGAAGGATTTCACCGCCGCGCTGAGGAACGCCGCCTCCGAGCAGGAGGTGGTCGACCTCGTCGAGGGCGCCCTGGGCACCGGCAAGGCGCCGGCCGCAGCCCCAGCGGCGGCCGCAGCGGCCGGAGCCACCGGGGGTACGGGAGCCCATGCGGCCTTTGCACCGCCTGGCAGCACCGAGCAGGCACCGGCCGGAGCGCCCGCCGCGCCGGCCGGCGATGGCGACGGCGAGGTCCGCCGCCTGGTCGCGGTCACCGCCTGCCCCACCGGCATCGCCCACACCTATATGGCGGCCGACTCCCTCGTCGCCGCGGCCAAGGAGCGCGGCATCGACCTGCAGGTCGAAACGCAGGGCTCCTCGGGGGCAACACCCCTTGATCCTGCGGTGATCGCGGCGGCGGATGCCGTCATCTTCGCCGTCGACGTCGACGTCCGCGACAAGCACCGCTTCGCCGGCCTTCCGGTCATCAGTGCCCCGGTCAAGCGTGGAATCGACGAGCCCGGCGAGATGGTCGACGAGGCCGTTGCGGCGGCACGGAACCCCTCGGCCCGCCGGGTCGCCGGCGGCGGAGGCGACACCGAGACCGCCGCAGACACGAGCCGGGAGGGCATTGGCGGAACGTTGAAGCGGGCGCTGCTCACCGGCGTCAGCTACATGATCCCCTTCGTCGCCGGTGGCGGCCTGCTGATCGCCCTCGGCTTCCTCATCGGCGGGTACGACATCACCGAGGTCGCCGATACCGTGGTGATCGAGAACAGCTTCGGCAACCTGCCGGAGGGCGGCCTTTCAACCTACCTCGGGGCCGTGGCCTTCAAGATCGGCCAGCTGTCGCTGGGCTTCCTGATTCCTGCGCTGGCCGGCTACATCGCCTATGCCCTGGCGGACCGCCCGGGCATCGCGCCGGGCTTCGTCGCCGGCGCGGTCGCCGGGTTCATGGGTGCCGGCTTCCTCGGTGGCATCGTCGGCGGCCTGCTGGCCGGTTATGTCGCAATGATGATCGGGCGCCTGAGTGTCCCCCGCTGGCTGCGCAGCCTCATGCCCGTCGTCATCATTCCGCTGGTCGCCTCGCTGGTCGCCTCCGGCCTCATGTTCCTCGTGCTCGGCGGACCGATCGCCGGCCTGACGACCGCGCTGAATGACTGGCTGTCCGGACTGACCGGATCGGCGGCCGTGGTGCTGGGGATCATCCTCGGCCTCATGATGGCCCTCGACCTCGGCGGGCCCGTGAACAAGGTCGCCTACTCCTTCGCAGTCGCCGGACTGGGTGCGGCCACCGCGGCCAACCCGGCACCCCTGCAGATCATGGCAGCCGTCATGGCAGCAGGCATGGTGCCGCCGCTGGCGATGGCCCTCGCAACGGTCATCGACCGCCGCAGGTTCTCCCAGGCCGAGCGGGAAAACGGCAAGGCCGCCTGGCTCCTCGGTGCCTCATTCATCTCCGAGGGTGCCATCCCGTTTGCTGCGGCCGACCCGCTGCGCGTAATCCCCGCCTCCATGGTGGGTGCCGCGGTGACCGGCGCGATGGTGATGGGCTTCGGCGTCACCTCCCGGGCTCCCCACGGCGGGATCTTCGTCCTGTTCGCGATCGACGGCGTTGTGTGGTTCGTCCTGTCGATTCTCGTCGGGATGGTCGTCTCGGCCGTCGTCGTCGTCGCCCTCAAGCGGATCGGGCAGCGCAACAAGGACCGCAACGCCGCCGCCGCCGAACCGGTCGCCGTCTAAGCCGCACCCGGAGGCAGCAGGGGCAAGTTATCCACCCCGGAGCCGGTTCTACCGGCTCCGGGGTGGATACCTGCTCCCGAAACGCAGATGATGAAAGACCAGCAGAACCGACCGATCCACCCCAAGCGAAGGAAAAGACAATGCCCGAACGCAAAGCCACTGTAGCCAGCCGTGTAGGACTCCACGCCCGCCCCGCCTCCATCTTCGCCGAGGCGGCCGGGGAGGTCCCGGTCGAGGTGACAATTGCGATGGACGGCGAGCCCGCCGATGAGGCGATGGACGCTTCGAGCATCCTGTCGCTGATGAGCCTGGGGGCGTCCCACGGTGACGTTATCGTCCTGCGCGCCGACGGCGACGGGGCCGAGGAGGCCCTTGAGTCCCTCGCGAAGATCATCGAGACCGACCACGACGCCGAATAGCGGAAGGGCCCTCCCCGCACTGGCGGAACCGGGCTGTGCACCTGGGTGCGTCCCCCCGTTCCAACGCACCCAGGTGAAATAACAATCCGCTGACCCCCCACGTTCAGCGGCAGTTACATATTCATTATTTTTTCACACGAATATGAAAGTGTGAACACCGTAAGGCAACGATTGTGCTTCGATCCGGCCGCGGTCAGGCCAGCGGGTTTTGCTGCCTGCCGCGGTACCGGCTGACCCCGATCAGGGTCAGCCCCGAGACGACGAGCAGGATCGCGCCATAGGGCAGGAGCACCTCGAGAATTGCAAGTTCGATCCCCTCGAGCAGCTGGAGGACCGCAAAGCAGACGACGAGGAAGAAGCCGGCTGCGAGCAGGGCGCAGGCGAGCCGGTGGACCGGCCGTGAGCCGGGGCGCCGTGCCGCGGCTGCCGCCGGCCACACGAGGCAGCCTGCCACGTATCCCGGATAGAGGCGGCCAACATCCGCATACAGCTCGACGGTGGGCTGGTCCGCATACATCCACAGGCCGGTTGAGGACACGGGAAGGTCGCTGAGGGCGAAAAGGACAAAGGTGGCGGCCACGGAAACGAGCAGCACCGGGATCCCCACCGGGCCCACGATCAGGTTCCGTGAGCGCTCCGCGCCGAAGGCGGCGGCCATCCGAAGTCCGAGCAGGACGAAGACGGCGAAGAGCGCAAGGCGGATGACCAGGTTCGCCCCGTTCCAGCCCCCCAGCACCGCGTCGACCGCGAGGTAGATCGGGGGGAGGGACAACCCTACGGCGACTGTCATCAGGACGAGGGCAGCGAAGACCATCCGGCCGCGGCCCCGCCGGACCCGGGGCACGCGCAGCAGCGTGCCGAGGATGCACAACAGGAGGGCGGCCCATTGGATCAGGTGGCCGCTCATCCCAGGTTCTCCCAGATTGCGCGGTCCCGGCTTTCGTCGGCGTCCGCCTTCCGAAGCTGCTTGCCCAGGGCATCGAGCCGGTCCCGCGCGAGGAGGACCAGCTCGGTGTCCGAGAGGGCGTTGAGTGCATCGGCACGACCGGTGGCGGGCCATCCGCCCTCGGCAGAGGTCAGCAGGCCCGTCACCACGAGGCCGCTGGTGGAGGAGACGCCGGCGATCCGGGACGCCTCGATGGCAAGACTGGGGCTGAGCCGTCCGGCGGTGAGCTGCGCCGAAAGGTTCTGGCGGGCGATGCCCGCACGCTCGGACAGCTGGTGGCGGAGGTCCCCCGGATCGATCGCGTCGATCCAGGCACGCACCGAGTTGCGGTGGGGAAACGGGAGAAGGTCCTCCGCGAGCGCGCCGACTGGGTCTTCCTCGCCCCGCGCGACGAGGAGCTTGAGGATGTCGCGGTGGGACACCTGGCTGAGGAGCTCGGCACTCGTCGGCGCCCGCATCCCCGTTCCAAGGTCCGTATAGCCTTCGAACTGCGCGAGCGCGCAGACGGGGTCGAGCCCGTAGCCGCGCGCGACGGCAATCAGGGTGCCCACCGACACCTTCCCGCGCACGAGCTGCTGGGCCAGCGTCGACCGCTTGATGCCGGCCGAGCGGCAGAGGTCGGAGACCGAGTCCGTCGGGGCGATCTGCTGGCGCCACAGCTGGAATGCTTTGGCCGTGACAGCCATCCCCACCTCCCATTGGACATCCGGTGATTAGTTCGCAGTATACTTAAAGCGCTGGCTCCCCATTCTGCGATTCCCCCATACGCAGAACGTGGAGCCAGCTTTACGTTAACCCCCAGGCTTCCCCGCGGGCCCTTCGGGCTCCGTCCGTGCGGAAGCCGTCGCCTGCCTAGCTGCCGCGGACCCTCAGGTCGACGTAGACGAGGCGGTGGTCGCTTGAGGGGAACGGGAAGATGCCGGTCAGCTCGGAACCCGGAGTTCCCACCCGCGGCCAGAAGATGCCGCTTCCGAGCACCGGCAGGTTCTTTGAGGGGAGGACGTAGTCCACGCGCAGGTTACCGGCCGACTGGTCCTCGAAGTCGGCGGTATCGTGTCCCGCAAATCCGCGGTGCCCCGCATTCGCGCCGCCCTGCAGGGCCGAGGCCTCCGCGGCTCCATCGGAGGAAGGCATCGGATCGTGCACGAGGCGGTGGATCAGGAGCTGGTCGATCGAGCCGGCGATCGAGTCGCCGTCGAACGGGTCGCTGTTCTGGTCGCCCAGCACGACGAACCGCTCGCCCGGGTCGAGCCCGCCCCGCCGGCCCTGGTCGTCGTAAAGGTAGGCGGCCGTCTTTCCGCCTTCGATGTAGTCGGCCCACATCCGGATCTCGTCGTTGTTGCGCCGGCCGTTACGGTCCTCGCGTCCGTCGAAAACCGGTGGTGTCGGGTGGCTCGCAAGGAGATGGATCGACTTCCTGCCGACCAGCACCGGAACATCCCAGTGGGACTTGCTCGAGAGCCGCACCTGCGCGAGCTCCTCGGCGGAGAACCAGTCGGCACCATTTGCCACCGGGTCGGTGGGAAGCAGCGCGCCGGGCATGTCCTTCCACAGGAAGTTCCGGAAGGTGCGGACGTTGGCCGTATCGATCGGGTACTTCGAGTAGAGCACCATGCCGTACTGGCCCTCGAAGGCTCCGTAGCCCAGGGCATCGTCGGGTCCGCCGACGGTTCCGTCGTTGTTCAGGTCCATTCCACTGGGCACGCCGGTATTCGAGGGTGCGGTGTAGACGTAGGGGTAGGTGATCCCCGACCCGGCGGATGACCCGGCTGCAAGGTAATTGGTGCGGAACAGTTCCGCCGCGCGGTGCGCCGGATCGTAGTCGAACTCGTTCAGCAGCACGACGTCGGGGGCGGTGGCCTGAATGATGCCGGCGACGGCGCGGGCCTGGGTGCTCTTGGTGCCCGACAGTTCGCGGACCAGGTCCCCGGGATTCTGCCGGTTGAGGCTGGCGTTGTAGGTTGCGACCCGGACCGAAGGGGCTCCAGGGCTGTCCTGTGCCACCTCAACCTGCGTGGCGGGCGGTGCGTAGGCGGGCGCTGCGGAGGCGGGGACCGCGGCTGGTCCGGTGGCAATCGTCCCACCGGCGGCGAGCAGAACCGCTGCCGTCAGCGCGGCTGAGCACCGTCTCAGTAGTCGCATGAGTCCCTTCCGCATCGTCCCGGTCCGGTATCAAACCCTACCGGCAGGCAGCGGGGGTGGCACACCCGGAACGATAACGATTTCAAACAAGGGCTTCCACAAGCGGAACCCGGCGCTCCGGCGCGCGGACGGCGCGGAAGAATTCGCCGGGGAACGGTCCCGCCGCGAATCCCCCCGGCGGAGTCGGACTCCGCGCCCCGGTGTCGGGCCGTTACGCCCCGGGAAACGGCGCCCCGGGAGGGCCCACGCGTGGCCGGGGCTGCCTGGGCAGTCGGGCGGGTCCCCGCGACGGTTCGACGCCGGCCGCAGCCTCCGCCGTACCCAGGGCCCGCTCCAGCGCCGTGACCGACGCCGCGTAGTCGGCCAGCAGAGATTCCGTCCCGATCCCCTGCCCCGATGCCGCTGCCGGCTCCGACTCGAGCGCCCGACGCCGGCGCAGGGCCTCGCGCATGGCGGCAAGCACACGGCGCGACTCGGGCCCGTGGGTGTCGCTCATTGCCGGGTAGTCAAGGGCCAGTGCCGGGTCGAGTTCGTAGGCCGCCCAGCGGCGCAGCACGGCGTCGTGCCGGGCCTGATGGGAGCGCAGCCGGCCGGAGGCGGCCGCCGTCCGCCGGATCCCGGCACGCCGCTGCTCCCTCAGTCCGAGCCAGGCGGCACCCGCGGTGGTTGCTACGACCGCAGCAGCGGCCGCAGCGCCACCGGCACCCGCCGGGACCGCCGCGAGGCATCCCGCGACCAGAACCAGGAGGGCGGTGAACGCGAGCCAGAAGAGCGTGTCGGCGTCCGCGCGGCGTTTGAGGGCGGCGTCGATGCGCCAGGCGGCACAACCGGTCAGCGCCGCTATGGCAGCGGCTGCAACGATCAGTGCGGTGGCGTCGCGCATTGGACTACTTTCGCGGGTGCCGTCCGGACCCTTGGCCGGGCGGGCGGTTACCCCTCCATTTCAGACGCAGCACGGGCCGTAGTCAATCCCCTCGGATCTCGATCCGGATCGCCCGGACGCGGAATACCCCGCCCGTCGGTACCGGTGGCGGAGGCGTCGCCGGAGTCCAGCCCGTCGTCCAGGGCCCGCCGGATCACCTGCGCGCCGAGCGGGGCGAACCAGTCGATCATCAGCGGTGCCATCAGAACGGCAGGCAGTAATAAACAGGTACCGATTTTTAGGGCGAAGACTATTTCCCGCTGGTACATTCTGTTCGTGTGCCGACGCAACTAAGTCGGCGGTCAGCGAGCGGCACGAGTGCCGCCGTCAGGGTTCGCCCGAAAATATTTGCAGCGCGTGGTCTCCGCCCTATGGGCAATGCATTCGGAGGCAGGAAATTGGGAAATCTCAATGCTGACACCGTGGACATCTGCGCTGCCCGCTCGTGGGCACCTGTCTTCTTTTCAGTCCCGTCCTCCGGGACGTTCTCTCAGGTGACAAAGGGGTCATCATGCGTTTAACCATCAGAATACTCACCCCCTTGATGGTGGTCGGACTTTTTGTCGGTCTCTCCACTCCGGCCGCGAGTGCGGCACTCGTACAGGTGAGCGCAACTGTCGAAACTGCCCAGATTCCCGGCTCAGGAGATGCCGCGGATGACCCAGCCATTTGGATCCACCCCACCGACCCGTCGAAGAGCACCATCATCGGCACGGACAAGAGCACCGATGGGCGCGGTCTTGTCGTCTACGACCTGTCCGGACGGCAGTTGTTCTACTACCCCGACGGACGGATGAACAACGTTGACGTCCGCTACAACTTCCCCCTCGGCAACAGCCGCGTCGGCCTGGTCGGTGCCTCAAACCGGGAGCGGAGCCTTGACTTCTACAAGGTCAACGATTCGGATCGATCGCTGACGAAGGTCGGCAGCTTCGCCCCCACTGCCAATATCGGAACGCCCCGCGGGTTCTCCTTTTACCACTCCCCGGAGACCGGGAAGTACTTCGCTTTTGTCACCGATATTGGCAAGGTCGAGCAGTGGGAGCTTGACGGCTCCACCGGATCGGTCACGGGCCGACTCGTGCGGAGCTGGACGGTAAGCGGTCCGGCCCACACCGAGGGTCTGGTGGCCGACGATGAAATGAAGCGCCTTTACATCGCGCAGGAGGACGTCGGCGGAATCTGGCGCTACGGCGCCGAGCCCGGGGACTCCACCGCAGGGACGAAGGTTGTCAGTACGATCGAGAATGGCGGCGACATCGTCCAGGACATCAAGGGCATCAGCATCTACTACGGTGGCGGTGGCGCCGGTTACCTCCTTGCCGCAAGCCAGGGTTCCGACCGATTCCACGTCTATTCCCGCGACGACAACCGGCCGCTGGGTGCCTTCGCCATCCCGACCGGAAACGGCATCGATGCTGTCACCGGCATTGACGGAATAGACGTCACCAATTTCGGCGTCGGGGGGCCCTTCCCCCAGGGCTTCTTCGTCACACAGGACCACGCCAACGACAACGGGCAGCGACAAAACTTCAAGGTGGTGCCATGGCAGTCCATCGCTGCCGCCTACACTCCGGCTTTGCTCGTTGATCCGGCCTACGACCCGCGCAAAATCGGGGCTGGCACCCCCGCTCCCACTCCGCCTGACACCACAATCACGAGCAAGCCGGCCAACCCGACCACCTCCACGTCGGCCGAGTTCAGCTTCACCTCGCCATCGACCAGCGCCACCTTCGCCTGCTCGCTCGACTCCGCAGCATTCGTCAACTGCACCAGCCCGGTGTCGTACCCTGGATTGTCCAATGGCTCGCATACCTTCCAGGTTCGCGCCTCTGACCCGAACGGCGTTGACCCGACTCCTGCCAGCCATACGTGGACCGTGGACACGACGCCCCCGGAGGGCGACACCACGCCCCCGGAAACAACCATCACATCGGCGCCACCTGCGACGTCGTCGTCGACCAGCGCCTCCTTCGCATTCACCTCGAATGAAGCAGATTCCACCTTCCAGTGCAGCCTGGATGGTGCACCGCGCCTCGCGTGCACCTCGCCCCAGGCCTACACCGGGTTGTCCACCGGATCGCACAGATTCGATGTTTGGGCCACCGACGCAGCAGGCAACACCGACCCTGTGGCAGCGACGCATACCTGGAGTGTCGGCCCCGGGGACACGACGGCGCCGACGGTGACGGCTGTCTCTCCGGCTGCCGGCGCGACCGGTGCGGCGGTGACGGCGAATGTGACGGGGACGTTCTCGGAGGCGATGGATGCCTCAACGGTCACGTCTACTACGTTCACGCTGAAGACGGGGACGACGACCGTGCCGGCCGCCGTGACCTACAACAGCACCGATCGGGTGGCCACGTTGAACCCGGGCGCGGATCTCGCGGCGGGCACGACGTACACGGCGACGATCAAGGGCGGCGCCAGCGGGGTCAAGGACACTGGCGGCAACCCGCTGGCATCGGACAGGACCTGGACCTTCACCACCGCTGCCGCGGGTGGAGGCACCCCGGGGACCGTGATGGTCACCGCCACCGCCGACAGCTATGTGTCGAGCGCGACGGCGGCGACGAACTATGGCACGCGCACCACGCAGAATGTGGACGCCAGTCCGGTGGATGTCACGTACCTGAAGTTCGACCTGTCGGCCTACGCCGGCAGGACGCTGGAGAGTGCGGCGCTGCAGCTCAGGAGCGCTGGGAGCGGGTCGACGGGTAAGCAGAACATCAAGCTGGTGGCCAGTGACAGCTGGACCGAGACCGGGATCACCTACAGCAACCGGCCGGCGGTCGGGACCAGCATCGGCACCCTGGGCCCGACCGCGGTCAACACCAACTACAGCGTTCCGCTCACGGCCAGCGCCCTGACCGGTGAGCTCGGCCAACAGCTCTCACTGGCAATGGACTCGACCAGCAGCGACGGCCTTACCCTTCACTCCAGAGAGGCCGGCAGCACCGCCGCACCCAAGCTCGTGCTCACCCTCGGCGGCGGTGGGGGCGGCCCCGGTGATACGACGCCGCCGACGGTGACGGCTGTCTTGCCGGGCCCCAATGCCACCGGTGTGGCGGTGGGAACCAACGTGACGGGGACGTTCTCGGAGGCGATGGATGCCTCGACGATTACACCGTCCACGTTCACGCTGACGACGGGGACGACGACCGTGCCGGCGGCCGTGACCTACAACAGCACCGACCGGGTGGCGACGTTGAACCCGGGCGCGGACCTGGCGGCGGGCACCACCTACACGGCCACGATCAAGGGCGGCACCAGCGGGGTTAAGGACGCCGCCGGCAACGCGCTGGCATCTGACAGGACCTGGACCTTCACCACCGCCGCCGCCGGCGGGGGCGGGGGCACCCCGGGGACCGTCACGCTCACGGCCACCGCCGACAGCTACGTGGAGAGCGGGACGACGGGCACGAACTACGGCACCTCGGCCCTGTTGGGCGTGGACGCCAGCCCGGTGGAGGTCTCCTACCTGAAGTTCGACCTGTCGGCCTTCGCGGGCAGGACCCTGGAGAGCGCGACCCTGCAGCTGCGCAGTGCCGGCAGCGGGTCCACCGGCACCCAAAACGTGAAGCTGGTGGCCAGTGACAGCTGGACCGAGACCGGGATCACCTACAGCAACCGGCCGGCGCTCGGGACCAGCATCGGCACCCTGGGCCCGACCGCGGTCAACACCGACTACCGGGTTCCGCTGACCCTCAGCGCCCTGGCCGGTGAGCTCGGCCAGCAGCTCTCCCTGGGCATGGATTCCACCAGCAGCGACGGCCTGGACCTCAACTCCAGGGAGGCCGGCAGCACCGCCGCACCCAAGCTCGTGCTCACCTTCAGGTAGGTGCACGATCTGGGTACAAACACAGGAGCAGGCCAGAGGCTGATGCCTCTGGCCTGCTCCGCGGGTGGGCCCTGTGGGGCTCGAACCCACGACCCACGGATTAAAAGTCCGATGCTCTACCAACTGAGCTAAAGGCCCGTCCGTCGCCGGCCGGTTCCACCGGCCCGCGCAACACTTCAACTTTATCCCAAAGAACCCGCGCCGTTGCACCCGACTCTCCCTCCTGGACAGCCACGCCGTTGCAGCCCGCCGGGTGGGTGTCGGTCCGTACGCTTCGGACGGCCCGCTGCGGCAGGAGTATCCTCATTCCATGGACGGCGACTACACCAACAAGAGCCCGCGGCCCCACAAGCCGAAGCCCTTCGCCCCGGCCGATTTCGAGGTTTTCGCCGGCGGGATCGACCCGTCCCGGGTCTCCGAGGCCGCACACCTGACGGCCCACGCGCTCGTGCACCATGGGCGGGAGGCGGACGACCCCGAGATCACCCGGCGCCTCGTCGAACTCGCCGATAAACAGGGGCTGGAGGCCGTGGCGGAGATGTGGGCCGAAAGCCCGGCCCGATCCCTTCCCGGGGCCCTGTGGCGCCTCTACGCCCTGCGTGCCGCAACGCAGAAGGATCCCGAGCGCATCGCGTCATATTTCACCTCCGGCAAGGAGGTGGCCCAGGTGTCCAAGGTGGTCGCCGGCGTGGCCGAGCCGCCCGGGGCCACCGAGATGACCGACATGGCGGACAAGATCCTGTCCGGCGCCTTTGAAGGGGATTTCGACGTCGCCCTCGAACGTTTTGCCGCGTTCTGCCGGGTCGTCGCCCTGGGCCAGGTGAACCACGCGGAGCAGGCGCACCACTCGAACGCCGCCCACGCCTCGCGGCTGACGAGGAATTCACACCGGCTGATCAAGACCGCCGAGGACCTCGAGCACGCCGCGGCCGCCTGGCGGCGGGGAGAGCTTGACTAGGCGGGCGCGCGCCGCAATGTTGACACTGGGGCGGCAGAGTAGAAGACTGAAATCGGCGTCGGACCGTGGAACCCCCGGGCTTCAACACTCAGCCGCTTCGAGCGGCCTTCCGCCGAGAGGCGCTCCCGGTTCGACGCCATTACCGCGCCTGGTCCCAGTGCGCCCCCCATTTCGACGGCCGGTACGGCCGTCCGCGCCTGAGACAGGGAAGCACCAGTGAAGTTACGCCTCTTCCCTCAGGAAAACGCAGGTCTCGAGCTGCTGTCCCGCATGGCCCGGCAGCTCGTGCTCGGGGTGGGCACGATGTCGGCGGTGCTCGGCGCGACAACCGAAGAGTACGACCGCCTGGCCGAGGAAATGCACCAGCACGAGGCGGTGTCGACCGATCTGCACTTCGCCCTGCTGACTTCGATGCGCACCTCGTTCGTGAACCCGCTCCCCCGCGAGGATCTCTACACCCTTTCACGGCTGCTCAACGAGGCGATCGAGAAGCTCGACGGCGCCGCCGAGCTAATCGCCCTGTACAAGCTCAACCGGCTCAGCCAGCGTGCGGCCGAACAGCTCGAGGTGATCAACCGCCAGGCCGAACTGACAGCCACCGCCATGCAGCGCCTCGACTCGATGGATGAGCTCGAGGAGTACTGGATCGAGATCCTGCGCCTGGCCCGCCGCGCCGAACGCACCCACCGCAGCTGGTGCGCCGAACTGCTCAGCGAGCACAAGCCGCTGGCCTACGCCCGGCACCGGGACATTGCGAACCAGCTTGTCGAAGTGACCAAAGACATCCGCAAGGTAGCCACCCACGTGGGCAGCATCCTCGTGAAGGAATCGTAGGTGGAGCCCGTCCTGCTGGCCGCCGTCGTCGGCTGCGCCGGGGCCTTCGCGTTCCTCAACGGCTTCCACGACGTGTCGAACTCCGTGGCGGCGGCGGTGCGCACCCGCGCCCTGACCCCCACCGTGTCGGTGTTGCTCGCGGCGGCCTTCAGCCTCACCGGCGCGCTCCTGAGCACGTCGCTGGCGCTGTTCCTGACCGATGCCGGGCTGCGCCTGCCGCCGGGCACGACGGGTTTGGGCATCCTGCTTGCGGGCCTGCTGGGGGCCGGCTGCTGGGGCCTTTTCACCTGGTACCGCGGCAAGCCGTCGTCGTCGACCCACGCCCTGATCGGCGGGATCATCGGTGCCGGCGGTGCCTCGCAGCTCCTGGGCGGGCAGGCCATCGCTGGCTCCGAGCGCGTCTTCTTCTTCCAGATCGTCCTGCCGCTGCTGCTTTCCCCCCTGGTGGCCTACCTCCTGGCCTATGTGCTGGTGTTCGCCGCGACGTGGGTGCTGCGCTACAACTCCCCGCGGCGGGTCAACCGGGGGAACCGGATGGCCCAGTCGGTCCTCGCGGGTGCCTTCGCACTGGGCCACGGCCTCCAGGACGGGCAGCGCACCATGGCCGTGATCCTGCTCGCCCTGGTGGCGGCCGGGTCGTCCAGCGGCGCCCAGATGCCGTTGTGGGTCCAACTGTTCGCCGCGGCGCTCCTTGCCTGCGGGTCGGCCTTCGGCGGGTGGCGCATCACGCATACGCTGGCCAACCGGCTGGTGCGGATCGATCCGCTGCGCGGCATGAGCGCCCAGGGTGTGAGCACGGCGATGCTGTTCATCGGTGCGATCTCCCTGCATGTGCCGCTCTCGAGCACCCACACCATGACCTCGGCGATCGTGGGGGCCGGAGCGAACCAGCGGTTCGCCTCGGTGCGGGGGAACGAACTGCTGCGGATCCTCATCGTCTGGCTCGCCACGGCCGCCGTCGCGGCCCTGCTGGGCGCCGTCTTCTTCCTCGCCCTGAGCCCGTTGCTCTAAGTCCCCGGCGCGGTTCCCGGGGCGCCTACCCGGGCCTTAACCGCGAAGGCCCCGCCGCCGTCCGGAACTCCTCCGGGCGGCGGCGGGGCCGATGGGTGCGTCGAGTTATCCGAAACGGCCGGAGACGTAGTCCTCGGTGGCCTTGATGGTGGGCTTGCTGAAGATCGTCGCGGTCTCGCCGTACTCGATGAGCTTGCCGGGCTTGCCGGTGCCCGCGATGTTGAAGAACGCGGTCTTGTCCGACACCCGGGCGGCCTGCTGCATGTTGTGGGTGACGATCACGACCGTGTAGTCGTTCTTCAGTTCGTTGATCAGGTCCTCGATGGCGAGGGTCGAGATGGGATCGAGCGCCGAGCAGGGCTCGTCCATCAGGATCACCTCGGGCGAGACGGCGATCGCCCGGGCGATGCACAGGCGCTGCTGCTGGCCGCCGGAGAGGCCGGAGCCGGGGCGGTCCAGGCGGTCCTTGACCTCGTTCCACAGGTTCGCGCCGCGCAGGGACTTCTCGACGAGGTTGTCGGCGTCGGCCTTGCTGATCCGCTTGTTGTTGAGCTTCACCCCGGCCAGGACGTTGTCCCGGATGGACATGGTGGGGAACGGGTTGGGCCGCTGGAACACCATGCCGATCTGGCTGCGCACCGTCACGGGGTCCACATTCTGGTCGTACAGGTTGTCCCCGTCGAGCAGCACCTCGCCCTCGACCCGGGCGCCGGGGATGACCTCGTGCATGCGGTTGAGGGTGCGCAGGAAGGTCGACTTGCCGCAGCCGGAAGGTCCGATGAAGGCGGTGACGGAGCGGGGCTTGATTTCAATGTTGACGCCCTCCACAGCAAGGAACTTGCTGTAGTAGACGTTGAGGTCCTTGACGTCGATTCGCTTGGACATGGTTTCCTTTTTGCGTTGTTGCCGCGGAAGCTCAGCGGCTTGTCTTGGGGGCGAACATGCGGGCGATCAGGCGGGCGACCAGGTTCAGCAGCATGACCATCAGGATCAGCAGGAGCGCCGCGGCCCAGGCGCGCTGCGTGCTGGGGTCGGTGTTGGTGGGGGAGGTCGGCGTGAGGATCTGGTAGTAGATCAGGGTGGGGAGGGTGCTCATCCAGCCGCTGAAGACGTTCCAGTTGATGGCGCTGGCGAATCCTGCCGTAACAAGGATAGGAGCCGTTTCGCCGATTACCCGCGCGATGGCGAGGGTTACGCCGGAGGCGATACCGGAGATGGCGGTGGGAATGACCACCTTGGTGATGGTGCGCCACTTGCGCACGCCCAGGGCGTAGGCCGCCTCGCGCAGCTCGTTCGGCACGATCTTGAGCATCTCCTCGGTGGAGCGGACCACAACCGGGATCATCAGGACCGACAGCGCGACGGCGGCCACGAAGCCGGTGCGCGTTCCGGGCCCGAACAGCAGCCCGAAGAGGGCGGCGGCGAAGAGGCCCGCGACGATCGAGGGGATGCCGGTCATCACGTCGACGAAGAAGGTGATGGCGCGGGTCAGCGGGCCGCCCGTGCCGTACTCGACGAGGTACACGGCGGCGAGCAGGCCGATGGGCACGGAGATCGCCGTGGCCCAGAGGGTGATCTGGAGCGTGCCGACCACGGCGTGGTAGGCACCGCCGAGCACGGGCGTGCCATTGGCCACCGAGGCGTTGTCGACGGCGCCGGTCACACCGTTCAGCGAGGTGAACAGGAAGTCGTAGGAGATCCCGGGCAGGCCGCGCTCGAGGACGGTCCACAGCACCGAGAGCAGCGGCAGGAGCGCCACGATGAACGACCCGTACACGAGGTAGGTGGCCAGCGAGTCGGTCGCCTTCCGTCCGCCTTCGACGACGGCGGTCACCGCCGTCGCGCCCAGGAGGAAGAACAGGGCGGAAAAGACGCCCCAGGACACGGCGCTGAAGCCGACCAGGGAGGCGGCGGCCGCGCCGAAGATGAGCGCCGCACCGAGGACGACCCAGACGGCGTAGGAGGGCAGCTTCCCCTTGGTGAGGGAGGACTGCCGGCGGGCAAGGGTTGCGCTAGTCATTAGTTGGCCCCCGAGAATTCCTTGTGGCGGGTGATGATCCAGCGCGCCACCATATTGACGGCCAGGGTGATGAGGAACAGCACGAGGCCCGCGGCGATGAGTTCGCTGAGCCGCAGTCCGAAGGCCTCCGGGAAGTTGAGGGCGATCTCGGCGGCGATCGTCTGGTTGCCCGAGGCGATGAGGCTGGCGGTGAGCGCGCCGCCGGAGAGTACGAGGGCGACGGCCATGGTCTCGCCGAGGGCGCGGCCCAGGCCGAGCATCGCGGCGCTGATGATGCCGGGGCGGGCGAAGGGAAGCACGGCCATGCGGATCATCTCCCAGCGGGTGGCCCCCATCGCCAGCGCGGCCTCCTCGTGGAGGTTGGGGGTCTGGAGGAAGATCTCGCGGCTCAGGGAGGTGATGATGGGGAGCACCATGACGGCGAGCACGATGCCCGCGGTGAGCATCGTGCGCCCGGTCTGGCTGGCCGGGCCTTCGAAGATGGGGATCCAGCCGAGGTTCTCCGCCAGCCATCCGTATCCCTTGGCCAGCTCGGGGGCGAGCACGGCGTAGCCCCACGCCCCGTAGACCACCGAGGGGATCGCGGCAAGCAGGTCGATGACGTACCCGAAGCCCTGGGCGAGCCGCCGCGGCGCGTAGTGCGAGATGAACAGCGCCACGCCGATCCCCAGCGGGGTGGCGATCAGCAGGGCGATGGCGGCGGCCACCACCGTGCCGATGACGATGGGGAAGATGTAGGTGCCGAAGCCCGCCCCGCCGGTGATCTCGGTGGAGTCGGCGCTGGCCACGGGGAGTGCCTGCACCAGCAGGAACACCGCCACGCTGAAGAGAACGGCGAGGATGAGACAGCCCGCGGCGAGGGTGAGGCCGGAGAAGATCTTGTCTCCGGACTGGCCCGCGCCGCGGGTCTCGGTCAACGTAGTGGTGGACACTGCTAAACCCTTCGGAACTGTTTTGCTGGAGTGCACTGCATGTCTCGGGTAGTGCTTTGGATAGTGTTCATCGTTCCCCCTGCCATTACAAACCGGCCGCCCCAGCCGGCCGGTTCGTGAACAGCGGAGTGCCCCGCCCTGTCGCTCGGCGACCGGACGGGGCAGCTGCTGGGGCGCCTAGGAGGCAACGGTGATCGAATCGATCGCCGTCAGGGCCTGTTCGCGGAGGGTCTCGGAGATCGGGGCGTTTCCGGCCGACTCGGAGGCATCCTGCTGGCCCTGCTCGCTGACGGCGTAGGAGGCAAAGGCCTTCACCAGGTCCACGGTCTCCTGGTCCTCATACGTGGAGCAGTAGATGTGGTAGGACACCAGGACGACGGGGTAGGCCCCGGAAGCCTCGGTGTCACGCTCGAGTTCGAGGGACATGTCGACCTCGGCGCGGCCCTCGAGCGGGGTCGCGGCCTCGACGGCGAGCGCGGCGGCCTCGGAGCTCAGCTTGACGTACTCCTCACCGACCTTCACGTAGACCTGGCCGAGGTCGCCCACGGCCGAGGCGTCGGTGTAGGTGACGGCGCCTTCGGTGGAGGAGGTCGTGGAGACGACGCCGTTGGTGCCCTGGGCGTTCTCGGCGACGAGGGCGGAGGGCCACTCGCCGGAGGCTTCGTCGGTCCACACTGAGGGAGCGGCCTGGGCGAGGTATTCGGTGAAGTTTTCGGTGGTGCCGGATTCGTCGCTGCGGTGCACCACGGTGATGGCCGTGTCGGGGAGTTCGACGCCCTCGTTCTGCGAGGCGATCGCCTCGTCGCTCCAGGTCTCGATCTCGCCCCGGAAGATGGAGGCGATGGTGTCGGCGTCGAGGTTCAGCGCTTCGATGCCGGGAAGGTTGAAGGCCACGGCGATCGGGGAGACGTAGGCGGGGATGTTGAGTGCGCCGTCGGGGCCGCAGATCTCCTTGGAGGCCTCGTACTCCTCGTCGTCGAGTGCCGCGTCCGACCCGGCGAACTGGACGCCCTGCGCCAGGAAGGCGTCACGGCCGGCGCCGGACCCGTCGGGCGAGTACTGGACCGTCGCTCCGCTCTGGGCGGTCTGGAAACCGGACTGCCAGGCCGTCATGGCGGCGTTCTGGGCGGATGAGCCGGCACCGGTCAGGGTGCCCGAGACTGCGG
Organism: Arthrobacter melezitosi; assembly: GCF_054511055.1. Taxonomy (NCBI): domain Bacteria; kingdom Bacillati; phylum Actinomycetota; class Actinomycetes; order Micrococcales; family Micrococcaceae; genus Arthrobacter; species Arthrobacter melezitosi. Next base: position 28,779 of record NZ_JBTNDJ010000005.1, on the reverse strand, counting down.
CGGTCGACTCGGCGGAGCCGGCCTCAGCGGCGGGGGCGTTCGTGGCGTTGTCCGAGCCACACGCGGTCAGTGCCAGTGCGGCCACGGAGATAACCGCCGCTGCGCGGCCGAAGCGAAGAACCTTCACGTGATATTGCCCCTTCCAGGGTTCGAACGTCAGTGCGCAGGTGACACCCGGGAGGGTGTGAGCGTCCTCGTACACCCCTCACGCTAGAGCGCCCAGTTAACGAGACTGGCCCCAAAAGGTGAACGGAAGATGAACACGGCAGGGACATTGGCTCCCTATGGGAAACTGGTCCCATGCCCCGCCGAGGAATCGCCGCTGCCACAGCCTTCCTGGGCAACCGGAGCAGGGTCGGGTTCAAGCGCAGCTCCAACTCGGTGCTCACGGCCCTGCAGATCACGGTCTGCGCCGTGGGCGCCTACGCCTTCGCCGAGCAGGTGCTCGGCCACGACGGGCCCCTCTTCGCGGCGACCTCCTCAATGATCGCCCTCGGCTTCTCCAGCGATCCGCGGCTGCGCCGGGTGCTCGAGGTGGGCCTTGGATGCACGCTCGGCATCGCACTTGGCGATGTCCTCCTCACCCTGCTGGGGACGGGGATCTGGCAGGCGGCCATCGTCCTCTTCGTCTCGATCCTGCTCGCGCGGTTCCTCGACAGCGGCACGATCTTCACGACCCAGCTGGGCCTGCAGTCCCTGCTCGTGGTCCTCCTGCCCGCCCCGGCGGGAGGGCCGTTCGCCCGCAGCGCCGACGCCGTCGTCGGCGGGGCCTTCGCGCTGATCATCACCATGCTCGTCCCGCGCGATCCCCGCCGCGAGCCGAAGGCCGAGGTGCGGAACCTCCTTGAGGAGGTTGCCGGCCTCCTGCGCGAGGACGCCGAGGCCCTCATCCGCAGCGACTCGACCCTGGCCTGGCACGCCCTGGTGCGCGCCCGGAACACCCAGTCCTCAATGGACGCCCTCATGAAGAGCATGCTCGCGGCGCGGGAGCTCGCGACGCTCTCCCCCGTCCAGCGCCGGCACCGCGAGGAACTCGGCTCCCTCGAGCAATCGATCGAGGCGATCGACCTTGCGGTGCGCAACAGCCGGGTCTTCTCCCGGCGGCTGACCTCGGTCATCAACCATGCAGCGCTCAGCGATGAGGCAATCGCCTCCCTGAGCCAGGCGCTTGAGGACACCGCGGACGCCGTCACGGTCCTCGCCCGCGGCCTGGCCGGCTCCCACCCGGCGGAGCGGCGGTTGAACCTGCGCTCCGCCCGCAACGACCTCGCGGCCGTCGCCACCCTGCTCCATCCCGCGAAGCTCAATGTGTCGCGGCTCGAGGGCGAGGGGCTGATCCTGCTCTTCCGGCCCCTGGTCGTCGACCTGCTCCAGGCGGCCGGGCTCACCCACGACGAGGCAGCGGGCTACCTCCCCCGGCTCTGACCCGGCGGGGCGGGTTCCGCGGCAGGAATGTCCGGGGCCGCCGCTAGGCTGAGGGGATGGCAACAAAGACTGCGGCCGCGCGCTCCGGACGCGGAACCAACCCCACCTACCGGTGCGCCGAGTGCGGCTGGACGACGGCGAAGTGGGTCGGCCGGTGCGGGGAGTGCCAGGCCTGGGGCACTGTGGAGGAGACCGGCCAGCCGGTGGCGCGCACGACGGCGGCGGCGGTCGTCACCCAGGTGGCGCAGCGCATCGCCGACGTCGACGCGACGACCGCCGCGTTCCAGGCCACGCGCATCGACGAGCTGGACCGCGTGCTCGGTGGCGGGCTGGTCCCCGGGGCCGTCATCCTGCTGGCCGGTGAACCCGGAGTGGGAAAGTCGACCCTGCTGCTTGACGTCGCGGCCCGCGTGGCCCGGCTGGGGCGCGACGTGCTGTACGTCACCGGCGAGGAGTCGGCCGCCCAGGTGAAGCTGCGCGCCGAGCGGATCGCCGCCGTCGCGGACTCGCTCTACCTCAGCGCCGAGACCGACCTCGGGCAGGCCCTGGGCCAGGTCGAGAAGATCCAGCCGGCCCTGCTCATCGTCGACTCGGTGCAGACCCTCAGCAGTTCGGCCGTCGACGGCTCCGCCGGCGGTGTGACGCAGGTCCGGGAGGTCGCCGCCTCCCTGATCAGCGCCGCCAAGTCCAAGAACATGACAACGCTCCTGGTGGGGCACGTCACCAAGGACGGCTCGATCGCCGGGCCGCGCCTGCTTGAGCACCTGGTCGACGTCGTGTGCCAGTTCGAGGGCGAGCGGCATTCGCGCCTCCGCCTGCTGCGCGCGGTGAAGAACCGGTACGGCCCCACCGACGAGGTGGGCTGCTTCGACCTGACCGATGCGGGCATCGAGGGGCTCGCCGATCCGAGCGGGCTGTTCGTCTCACGGACGAAGGACCCCGTCTCCGGAACCTGCATCACCGTCACCCTCGAGGGACGCCGGCCGCTGCTCGCCGAGGTCCAGGCGCTGCTGGCCGAATCGGCAAACGCCCAGCCGCGGCGGGCCACCAGCGGGCTGGACAGCGCTCGGGTGGCGATGCTGCTCGCCGTGCTGCAGCAGCGCGCCTCGCTCAGCCTGGCCAAGGACGACAGCTACGTGGCCACCGTCGGCGGGGTGAAACTCTCCGAGCCGGCCACCGATCTCGCCGTCGCCCTGGCGGTCGCCTCGGCGAAAACCAACCAGCCGCTGCCGGCCCGCCTGATCGCCTTCGGGGAGGTCGGGCTCGCCGGCGAGGTGCGGCCGGTGCCGGGAATCTCGCGGCGGATCCACGAGGCCGAACGGCTCGGCTTCACGCACGCCGTGGTCCCGGCCTCCCCCAACGGGCCCGGGCCGGTGCCCAAGGGCTTCACGGTGCGGGAGGTCTCGACGCTCACCGAGGCGCTGGCACTGATTTTCTGAGCCGGCACCGCCGCCCGGGCGCCCCGGGCGGACCCCGGCGGGCCGGTGGGCCCGGCGCCGGGCGGAGCCCGACACCGGAAAATCCCGCCGCTCCCATTAGTATTGTGATCGGCTGCGTGGAATCTCCGTGTCCGCCTCGGCCCGGCGCCACTTCCCGGGCCGCCCCACCACGCGGTCCGGAACGGCGCGCGGATGCTGAAAGGATGACACGATGGCCCGTAGCCCCGAGGACGCCCTCAAGGCGACCCTGGCCAGGGTCGCACCGGGAACGCAGCTGCGCGACGGGCTCGAACGGATCCTCCGCGGCCGGACCGGCGCCCTGATCGTCCTGGGCTTCGACCGCACCGTGGACTCCATCTGCTCCGGCGGCTTCGACATCGGCATCGACTTCTCCCCGACCCGCCTGCGCGAACTGGCGAAGATGGACGGCGCCATCGTCTGCGACCGCGACGCGAGCAACATCCTCAGGGCAGCCGTCCAGCTGGTGCCGGACAGCGCCATACCCACCCAGGAGTCGGGCACCCGCCACCGCACCGCCGAGCGGGTCGCCATCCAGACCGGCGTCCCGGTGATCTCCGTCAGCCAGTCGATGCAGATCATCGCGCTGTACGTCAACGGGCTGCGGCACGTGCTGGAGGGCTCCGAGCCCGTGCTCGCCCGCGCCAACCAGGCGCTGGCGACCCTCGAGCGATACCGGGCCCGCCTGGACCAGGTCACCAATTCCCTCTCCGCGCTGGAGATCGAGGCGATGGTCACCGTGCGCGACGTCGCCATCACCCTGCAGCGGCAGGAGATGGTCCGGCGGATCTCCGAGGAGATCTCCCAGTACGTCCTCGAACTCGGAGTCGACGGCAGGTTGCTGTCGCTGCAGGTGGAGGAACTCACGACCGGCCTTGGCCCCGGCAGTGAAATGGTGCTGCGGGACTACATGGATCCGAGCAGCAACGGTTCGACCCCCGAGGAACGGGTTGCCATCCTCCAGGGCTTCAGCTCCACCGACCTGATCGACCTCGGAACGATCGCCAGCGTCCTGGGGTTCAACCCTTCGACCGACTCCCTCGACGCCGTCGTCCAGCCCAAGGGGTACCGGCTGCTCTCGGGCATCAAGGCCGTACCCCCCGCCGTGGCGACCCGGCTCGTTGACCATTTCGACGGGCTGCAGAACATGATGGCCGCCAACATCGATGACCTCATGGCCGTGGACGGCATCGGCGAGCAGCGGGCCCGCACCGTGCGCGAGGGCCTCTCCCGGATCGCGGAGACGAGCCTGCTGGACCGGTTCATGTAGCCTTCGGGCGCAGGCGGCCGTCCGGCGGCGCCGGTGGTCCTACTCGAGGACGAAGGCGGCCGGAGCGCTCGTCCGGCTCCCGAGCCGGGTGGTCAGGGTGTAGGTTCCCGGTCCGGGCACCGCCTCGACGGCCTCGCACCCGGGCATGCTGCGGATCCGGTCCCAGGTGAAGGACGCCTTCTCCTCGGCGCCGGGGGCGATGTCCTTGGAGAGGTCCTCCGACCCGTCCTGGCAGTCGACCGACGAAAAGATGCGGTCTGCGGCGCTGGTGACCTGAAACTCCATCTGGGAGGTGCCCACGTTGACCGCGCACGGGGCCGCGCTCTCGTTGCGGACCACCAGGGTGAAGACGGGTTTGCCCTTCGGCCCGTACGCCTTCGCGTCGGTGACGGCCTCGACAACGACCTTCGCGGGGTCGCACTTCGCCGCCGCCGGGGGTTTGGGGGCCGGCGCGGACGCGGTGCCCTCCCCCGCCGGGGCGGGCTCGGCTGCCGGCGCCGGGCCGTCCCCGGCGAAGGCAGTGGCGACGGCCTTCGCGCCGACCGCGAGCGCGGCGACCACCAGGAGGGCAAGGATCGCGGCCACCAGCCGCCGCCGGCGGTAAACGGCCGGGCTCGGGCGGCGCGGTGGGTGCCCGGTGCTTCCGGAAAGGCGCGGCCTGCCTACTGGTTCCATGGTCCAAGGCTAGGGATTGCCTCCCGATTGCCGCAGGCACCACGCCGGTCAGTAGAGTGGGAAGAATTGTTCTCAGGAGTGTTCATGTTTTCTCGGCGGGACCTTCCAGCCCTGCACCGCTCGGTGATCGGGTGGTTCGACACAGCGGCACGGGACCTTCCCTGGCGCCGCCCCGACCGGTCGGCATGGGGTGTGCTCGTCAGCGAGGTGATGCTGCAGCAGACGCCCGTGGTGCGGGTGCTGCCCGTCTGGATGGAGTGGATGGCCCGCTGGCCCTCCCCCGCCGACCTGGCCGCCGAGCCGCCCGGAGAGGCAGTGCGGCACTGGGGACGGCTCGGGTATCCCCGGCGCGCCCTGCGCCTGCACGCGGCGGCCACCGCCATCGTCGAGCGCCACGGCGGGGCCGTCCCGGGAAACTACGCCGAACTGCTCGCCCTGCCCGGGGTGGGAAGCTATACGGCCGCCGCGGTGGCGGCCTTCGCCTTCGGACAGCGCGAGACGGTGGTCGACACCAACATCCGGCGCGTCCACGCCCGGGCCGTTACCGGCACCGCCCTGCCCGCCCGCTCGCTTTCAGCCGCGGAGATGCGCCTCGCCGCCGAACTGCTCCCCGCCGAGCCGGCCGAGTCGGTGCGCTGGAACGCCGCGGTGATGGAACTCGGGGCGCTTGTGTGCACGGCGCGGAGCCCGCAGTGCGCCTCATGCCCGGTGCGCGGCGCCTGCGTGTGGCTTGTGGCGGGCCGGCCCCCCGCCGAGTACGTCCCGAAGGGCCAGGCCTGGGCGGGAACCGACCGCCAGGTCCGCGGGGCGATCCTGGCGGTGCTGCGCGAGGCCGAGGGACCCGTGGGGAAGGAGCTGCTGCTGCGCGGGCCCGTCGACCTCGGCTTCGGCGGGCACGGGCCGAGGTCCGCGGCGCTCACCGGGCTGCACGGGCTCGGAGCACCCGAGGAGCAGCACGCGCGGGCCCTGGCGGGCCTGCTGGCGGACGGCCTCGCCGAGGAGACGGCGGCCGGGATCCAGCTGCCGGCCTAGTCCGGCCCGGGCTGCTACGGCAGCTCGCCGAAGCCGTCCTCGACGGCCGCGCCGATCAGCTCGATCGCCGCCTGGGCGTCCGGTCCCACGGCCTCGGCGCTCAGCGTCTTTCCCTTCCCCAGGCCGAGGCCCATCAGCAGCATCACCGACTTGCCGTCGATGCCGTTCACCGTGACCTCCGCGTCGAGGTCGGCCAGCCCCTGGGCCAGGACCGCCGCGGGACGGGCATGGAGGCCCATGTCGTTCGGGAGGACCCAGGATCCGCTGGCCTGCGGCCCCTCCGGAACCGGCGTCCGGGCCGTTCCGGGCGCGGCGGCCGACCGGCTCACGAACGGCTCAAGCGCGTCGGGGCGGATGGAGACCACCGCCTCCTCCGCTGCCCGCAGCACCTCCTCGAGGGAGCCGCCGGCCTGCGCCTGCACCGCGGCCGCGACCGCCCCTTCGACCAGGGCGGCGCTGGCCAGCCGGATGTTGGCGCGCCGATCCTCATCGAGGAACTCAAGGGCCATTTCGGCTGTCATCACCGCCGAGCCGAGGTCGGTGAGGATGACCACCCCGTCGCCCTGTTCGGCCTTCCCGATGCCGTCGGTGACCTTCTCGAAGCTCGTGCCGATCCGCGCCGCGCCGCCCCCGGCGTCCGTCCCGCCGGCGGGAACCAGGACGACGTCCCCCGCCATCTGGGCGGCGAGCTCGCACACCCCCTCGGCGATCTTGGTGCTGTGCGAAACGATGACGAGCCCAACGCTCATCCGGGTTCTCCGGCGGCCTCGGCCGCTGCTGCGAGGATGAGAGCCGTCGAGACCGCGCCCGGGTCGCGGTGGCCCGCACTGCGCTCCCCCAGGTAGCTGGCCCGGCCCTTGCGCGCCACCAGCGGATCGGTGGCGACGGCACCGGCCTCGGCCGCGTTGGCGGCCGCCGCAAGGACCGCGCCGGCCCCCGCGCCCGCGGCGGCGGCGGTCGCCGCAGCCTCCACGGCCGGGGTCCACGCATCAATCATCGTCTTATCCCCGCTGTCCGCCTTGCCGCGGGCGACGATGCCGTCCCGGGCGGCCGAGAGCATCGCCACGACGGCCTCCGGCTGCGCCTCCGCGGCATCGCCCAGGGAGGTCGCAGCGCGCAGCAGCGCCGTGCCGTACAGCGGCCCCGATGCTCCCCCAACGGTGGACATCAGGGTCATGGCGGCGGCCTTGAGCACCTCGGCGGGGGTGGCCGGCACCGGCCCGGCGTCGAGCTTGGCGACGACGGCGGCGAACCCGCGGTCCATGTTCTCGCCGTGGTCGGCGTCCCCGATCGCCCGGTCGAGCTCCATCAGCCGGACCCGGTTCTCCGCGATGGAGCCGGCGGCGGCGCGCAGCCACTCCTGGGCCCAGCCGGCGTCGAGCGCCACGCCTAGACCCCCCACCGCAGGGCGGCGGTGGAGACCGGGGAGTCCCACAGGGTGATCATCTCGTCATCGAGCTTCAGCACCGTCAGGGAGGCGCCCTCCATCTCAAGGGCGGTGATGTAGTTGCCCACGAGGGAGCGCTCCACGGTGACCCCGCGCTCCTTCAGGAGGGCGACGGCCTTGCGGTAGACGATGTAGAGCTCGCTGGCGGGGCTGCCGCCCATGCCGTTGACCATCAGCAGCACCCGGTCGCCGGAGCCGAGGTTCAGGTCGGCCGTGATGGGCTCGAGCAGGCGGGTGGTGATGCCGTCGGCGTCCTCCATGGCGATGCGGTGCCGGCCCGGCTCGCCGTGGATGCCGATGCCGATCTCGATCTCGTCCTCCGCGAGGTCGAAGCTCGGGACGCCGGCGTGGGGCACGGTGCTCGGCGCGAGGGCCGCCCCCATGGAACGGACGTTGTCGATGACCCGCTGCGCCACCGCGGTGACGGCGTCGAGGTCGTCGCCGCGCTCGGCCGCGGCTCCGGCGATGCGCTCGACGAAGACCGTGCCGCCGACCCCGCGGCGCCCGGCGGTGTAGAGGGAGTCCTCGACCGCGACGTCGTCATTGACGAGCACGGAGCGGACCTCGATGCCTTCGGCCGCCGCCAGCTCGGCGGCCGTCTCGAAGTTCAGGACGTCGCCGGTGTAGTTCTTGACGATGTGCAGGACCCCCGCGCCGCCGTCCACGGCGGTGGTCGCCGGGAGGATCTGGTCGGGCGTCGGCGAGGTGAACACCGCCCCGGGCACCGCGGCGTCGAGCATCCCGCGCCCCACATAGCCGGCGTGGAGGGGCTCATGGCCGCTGCCTCCACCGGACACCAGGCCCACCTTGCCCTGGACGGGCGCGTCCTTGCGCACGACGAACAGCGGATCAGGATGGACGGTGACCAGGTCGGCGTGGGCGAGGCCGAAGCCCTCCACCGACTCGTTGACAACGGCCTTGGGGTCATTGATGAGCTTTTTCACGAAGGTACGCTCCTTCTCGGCTGGGCGAGGTTCAGGACCGGCTGCCCCTGTGGACCGCGCCGGCCACGATGAACGATACCCGGTGGCGGAGTCCATTCCTATAGCGGTTTTTCCGCCCGCCTGCCGTGAGATGGCGTTAACGAACCGAGGAAGGGGCCCCGTAGCGGGGCGCCCTCCCTCGGCTGGGCCGGATGCGGTGATCCGGTTCCTGCGGTCTCTTAGCGGTCGTCCTTCTTGAAGGCGTCCTTGATGTTCTCGCCGGCATCCTTGAGGTTTGCCTTGGTCTGGTCCTTGTGGCCTTCGGCCTCGAGGCTCTGGTCGCCCGTGGCCTTGCCAAGACCTTCCTTGATCTTGCCGCCCAGGCCCTCGCCCTTGTTTCCGATCTTGTCGTCCAGTCCCATGATCGAACTCCTTCTCTCTCGGCCTACGGGCCCCGGTTCCGGGAAACCCAACCGCACCGCAAGCGATGCTAAGCACTCTTACTATATCGGGGCGGGGCCGCGTTGACCACCCGCGGCCGCGTGGAACCGCCTAGAGCAGGCGGATCATCCGCGTGTTTCCAAGGGTGTTGGGCTTCACCCGGGCCAGATCGAGGAACTCCGCCACACCCTCGTCGTGGGAGCGCAGGAGCTGCGAATACACCTCAGGGTCCACCGGCGACTGGTCGGCCATCACCTCGAAGCCGCGCTTGCGGAAGAACTCGACCTCGAAGGTGAGGCAGAAGACCCGCGTGACCCCGAGGGAGGCGGCGTCCTCGAGGAGCCGCTCCACCAGGGCGGTACCCACCCCGCGGCCCTTCGCCGCTTCCGCCGTCGCGAGGGTGCGCACCTCGGCGAGGTCCTCCCACATCACGTGGAGGGCTCCGCAGCCGAGCACCGTGCCGTTTTCATCCTCCGCGATGCGGAACTCCTGGAGCCCCTCATAGTAGGCGACGGTTTCCTTGGCCACGAGGACCCGGTCGTCGGCCAGCGGCGCCACCAGCGCGCGGATGGCGGCGACATCGGAGGTGCGGGCGGGCCGGATGTGGAAGGACGGGTTCACCCGCCCCAGTCTACAAAGCGCACCGGCGGACCGGCCGGATACACGAAGAGGCCCGCCCCGGTTTCCCGGGGCGGGCCTCTTGGTCGGCGTGGAGCGTGTCCGCAGGTGCCTACTCGGGGACGGTCGCCTCAATGGCGGGCGGCGCGTCCTCGATGGCCTTTGGCTCGCCGTGTCCGACGAAGGTGAACTTCGCGTCGACGCCTTCGCCCTCGACGTCGACCTCGACCCGTTCGCCGGACTTCAGGTCACCGAAGAGGATCTTCTCGGAGAGCTGGTCCTCGATCTCGCGCTGGATGGTGCGGCGCAGCGGCCGCGCACCCATCGCCGGATCGTAGCCGCGGGTCGCCAGCAGCACCTTGGCCGCCGGGGTCAGCTCGATCGTCATGCCCTTGTCCGCCATGCGCTTGCCGAGGCGCTCGAGGAACAGGTCCACGATCTCCACGATCTCGCTCTGGGTCAGCTGCGGGAACACGACGGTGTCGTCGACGCGGTTGAGGAACTCGGGCCGGAAGTGCTGCTTGAGCTCCTCCGTGACCTTGGCCTTCATCCGGTTGTAGCTGGTGTTGGTGTCGGTGCCCGACTGGAAGCCGGTCATGACGCCCTTGGAGATGTCGCGGGTTCCAAGGTTGGTGGTCATGATGATCACGGTGTTCTTGAAGTCCACCATGCGGCCCTGGCTGTCGGTCAGGCGGCCGTCCTCGAGGATCTGCAGCAGCGAGTTGAAGAGATCGGCGTGGGCCTTCTCCACCTCGTCGAACAGCACCACGGAGAACGGCTTGCGGCGGACCTTCTCGGTCAGCTGCCCGCCCTCTTCGTAACCGACGTAGCCCGGAGGCGCACCGAACAGGCGCGACACCGTGTGCTTCTCGGAGTACTCGGACATGTCCAGGGTGATCAGGGCGTCCTCGTCACCGAAGAGGAACTCGGCGAGCGCCTTGGCCAGCTCGGTCTTACCGACGCCGGTGGGGCCGGCGAAGATGAAGGAGCCGCCGGGACGCTTCGGGTCCTTGAGCCCGGCGCGGGTGCGCCGGATCGCCTGGGAGATCGCCTTAATCGCCTCGTTCTGGCCGATGACCCGCTTGTGCAGCTCATCTTCCATGTGCAGCAGGCGGGAGGACTCGGCCTCGGTGAGCTTGAAGACCGGGATGCCCGTGGAGTTCGCGAGCACTTCGGCGATCAGTTCCTCGTCGACCTCGGCGATGTCATCGAGTCCGCCCGACTTCCAGCGGCGCTCCTTGTCGGCGCGCTGGTCGTGGAGCTTCTGCTCCTTGTCGCGCAGCGACGCGGCACCCTCGAAGTCCTGGGCGTCGATCGCCGATTCCTTCTCGCGGCGCACCTCGTTGATGCGATCGTCGATCTCCTTGAGCTCCGGCGGAGCGGTCATCCTGCGGATGCGCAGCCGGGCACCGGCCTCGTCGATCAGGTCGATCGCCTTGTCCGGCAGGAACCGGTCGGAGATGTACCGCTCGGCGAGGGTCGCCGCGGAGGCAAGGGCGCCGTCGGTGATCGAGACGCGGTGATGCGCCTCGTACCGGTCGCGCAGCCCCTTGAGGATCTCGATCGCCAGGGCGACCGAGGGCTCGGCGACCTGGATCGGCTGGAAGCGGCGCTCGAGCGCGGCGTCCTTCTCGATGTGCTTGCGGTACTCATCGAGGGTTGTCGCGCCGATGGTCTGCAGCTCGCCGCGGGCGAGCATCGGCTTCAGGATGGAGGCCGCGTCGATGGCGCCCTCGGCGGCACCCGCACCCACGAGGGTGTGGATCTCGTCGATGAACAGGATGATGTCGCCGCGGGTGCGGATCTCCTTGAGCACCTTCTTCAGGCGCTCCTCGAAGTCGCCGCGGTACCGGGAGCCGGCCACGAGCGAGCCGAGGTCGAGCGTGTAGAGCTGCTTGTCGCGGATGGTCTCGGGGACGTCGCCGCGCACGATCGCCTGGGCGAGTCCCTCCACGACGGCGGTCTTGCCGACGCCGGGCTCGCCGATCAGCACCGGGTTGTTCTTGGTGCGGCGGGAGAGGACCTGCATGACGCGCTCCATCTCCTTCTCGCGCCCGATGACCGGGTCGAGCTTCGATTCACGCGCGGCCTGGGTGAGGTTCCGTCCGAACTGGTCGAGCACGACCGAACCGGCGGGGGTCCCCTCCTGCTGCTGGCCGCCGGCGGCTGCCGGCTCCTTGCCCTGGTAACCCGAGAGCAGCTGGATGACCTGCTGGCGGACCCGGTTGAGGTCCGCTCCAAGCTTCACCAGGACCTGCGCCGCAACCCCTTCGCCCTCACGGATGAGGCCCAGCAGGATGTGCTCAGTGCCGATGTAGTTGTGGCCAAGCTGCAGCGCTTCCCGCAGGGAAAGCTCAAGCACCTTCTTGGCGCGGGGGGTGAACGGGATATGGCCGGACGGCGCCTGCTGGCCCTGCCCGATGATCTCCTGGACCTGCTCTCGCACAGCACCCAGGGAAATGCTGAGTGATTCCAAAGCCTTGGCGGCAACACCCTCACCCTCATGGATGAGGCCAAGCAGGATGTGCTCGGTGCCGATGTAGTTATGGTTGAGCATGCGGGCCTCTTCCTGGGCCAACACGACAACTCGACGGGCACGATCTGTAAATCTCTCAAACATGAGACACACTCCTAGCTAACGCGTAACTCGATGCTACGTGTACCCGCCGAGGAATTGGGACGTGTTCGCCACAGGCGAGAATATGCCCGTAACAGCCCGCCTAGCGCTGCGCGGCGCGGTACGCCTCAACAATTTCGCTGTTGACGCGGCCCCGCGCGGAGACGTTGTACCCATTCTCCTTGGCCCATTCGCGGATCTGGGCCGCTTCCTGGTTCCGGGCCGGCGCGGCGCTTGCACGCTGCTGCTTGGAGGAGCTGCTGCGCCGGGCCGAGGAGATGTAGGTTCCCAGCGCCGAGCGGAGTTCCTTCGCGTGGGCCTCCGAGAGGTCGATTTCGTACTGGACGCCGTCGAGGCCGAACCGGACGGTTTCGTCGGCCTCGCCGCCGTCCACGTCGTCAATGAGGATGATTTTCACTTTCTGCGCCACCATGAGCTCCTGAATTAGTGCGTGTATGCGAATATCCCCTAATTAGATTATGGGGCACGCTCAGGACGCCGTCAAAAATTACTTCGCTGAATTAGTTCCGCCGATATCCGGTCCGGACTCCGGTCCGTCGGTTTCCACCGGTTGCTCCCCTGAACGATCTTCCTCCCGGTGAAGTTCCCGCGCCCGGGCCATCGCTTCCCGTTCGGACCGGTCGGCATTGAGGATGGTCCGCATCACAAAGTAGAAAAGGACGGCGAGGGTGGCCGAGGGCAGGAGCACTTCGAGGTATTGCATGGGGCTCAGCCCGCTTCCGGCTTCAAAAGGGGAAAGAGGATCGATTCACGAATTCCGGCATTTGTGAAAAGCATCACGAGGCGGTCGATGCCGAGCCCGATGCCCCCCATCGGCGGGGCGCCGTACTCGAGGGCGCGCAGGAAGTCCTCATCGAGCTGCATCGCCTCCTCGTCGCCGGCCGCGGCCCGCCGCGACTGCTCGGTGAGCCGCTCGCGCTGGATCACCGGGTCGATCAGCTCCGAGAAGGCCGTGCCGCGTTCCATGCCGCCGATGATCAGGTCCCACGCTTCGATGAGGCGGGGGGTGCTCCGGTGGGGCCGGGCGAGCGGCTGGGCCGACGGCGGATAGTCGTACACGAAGGTGGGCTGGATGAGGGTCGGCTCGACGAGCTCCGAGAACAGCTCAAGGACGAGTTTCTCCGCGTCCCACGCCGGATCCACCGACACCCCGCGCTCCCCGGCGATGCGGACCAACTCGCCCGCCCCGGTCTCCGGGGTGATCTCCTGTCCCACGGCCTCGGACAGGCCGGGATAGACCCCCAGCCACTTCCATTCGCCGTCGAGGTCGATGGTGCCCTGCGGCGTTTCGATGGTGCGCATGCCCAGGACGTCGGCGCAATTCAGAATCATTTCCTTCATCCGCTCGGCCATTCCGAACTGGTCGGTGTAGGCCTCGTAGGATTCGAGCATGGTGAATTCTGGGCTGTGCGTCGAATCGACGCCCTCATTGCGGAAAATCCGGCCGATCTCGTACACCCGGTCAATTCCGCCCACCACCGCCCTTTTGAGATAAAGCTCGAGCGCGATGCGGAGGGTCATTTTCTGGTCGAAGGCGTTGAGGTGGGTTTCGAAGGGCCGCGCGGCGGCCCCGCCGTGCACCAGCTGCACAATCGGAGTTTCCACTTCGATGTAATCGTTGGCGTGCAGGGTTTCCCGCAGCGAGCGGGTGATCATTGCACGGGTGCGCACCATGTTCCGGGCCTCCTCGCGCACCATCAGGTCGACGTAGCGCTGGCGGACCCGGGTCTCCTCGTTGAGTCCGGCGTGCAGGGTGGGCAGCGGGCGCAGCGCCTTGGAGGCCATGGTCCAGGCCGCGGCCATCACCGAGAGTTCCCCGCGCCGCGAGCTGACGACCTCCCCCGACACCTGCACGTGGTCCCCGAGGTCGACGAGGGCCTTCCACTCGGCGAGCTGTTCCTCCCCGATGACGGCCAGGCTGAGCATCACCTGCAGCCGGGTCCCGTCGCCCTCCTGGAGGGTCGCGAACGCGAGCTTGCCGGTGTTGCGGAGAAAGACGACCCTCCCGACGACGGCGACGTGCGTGCCGGAGGCCTCATCCGGCTCCAGGTCCGGGAATGCCGCCCGGATCTCGGCGAGCGAGTGCGTCCGTTCGGGCTTGACCGGGTAGGCCTCCCTGCCGCTCTCGAGCAGGCGGGCGCGCTTCTCGAGGCGGATGCGCATCTGCTCGGTGAAGTCGTCGGTGGAGAGGCCATCGGTCAGGAGGGGGTTTTCTGTGGTCACGGTAGCCAAGTTTACGGGGTTCCGGTAATCTCCGGGTCTCACCCGTCGCCGAGGACCATGTTGTCGATGAGCCTCACGGCGCCCACCCGGGCGGCGACCAGGGCCAGTGCCGTCCCGGTGAACGGCGTCGAGGCGCAGGGGAAGGCGAGCGGTTCGAGGGTGAGCGGGTCGACGACCTCGAGGTACTCGAGGCCCACGGCGGGCTCGCTGGCGATCATCGCCAGGACCGAGTCGGGGTCGAGGGGCTCGTTCCGCCCGGCCCGTTCCTTCAGCAGCCCCAGGGCACGCGGCAGCACGAGCGCCGCCCGGCGTTCGCTTTCGGAAAGGAAGCGGTTGCGGCTTGAGAGGGCGAGGCCGTCGGCGTCCCGGACGATCGGCACCCCGACGATCTCCACGGGGAAGTTCAGGTCGCGCACCATGCGCCGGACGAGCGCCAGCTGCTGGGCGTCCTTCTGGCCGAAGTACGCGCGGTAGTCGGCGGCGGCGTCGGGTGCCCCAAGGTGGAGGAGCTTGGCCACGACGGTGAGCATGCCGTCGAAGTGGCCGGGCCGGAACGCTCCTTCGAGCTTCTCCCCGAGGGGCCCGGCCTGCAGCCGGACCTGCGGGGGCCCGCCGGGGTAGACCTCCTCCGCCCCCGGAGCAAAGACCAGGTCCACCCCCTCCCCGCCCAGCAGCGCCAGGTCGGCCGCCAGGGTGCGGGGGTAGCGGTCGAGGTCGGCCTGTTCACCGAACTGCAGGGGATTGATGAAGATCGTGGTGACGACGACGTCGTTTTCGGCGCGGGCGGCCGCGGCGAGGGCTGCGTGGCCGGCGTGGAGCGCCCCCATCGTCGGCACGAGCCCCAGCGACGGACGCCGCGCGGCGCGGTCGGTGCCTGCCCCTCCGGCCGGGCGGCCGGCCTGGGCCCGGTGGAGCAGTTCTGAGCCGGCGCTCCGCAGCTCGTCGACCGTGGTGACGAGCCGTGGCGGGGTTGGTGCCGGCGTCATCGTCCGTCCTCGCTGCGGGTTGGTTCAAGGGCGGCCAGCACCGCGGCTCCCTGCTCGGCGCTGAGGACGCCGCGGTCGAGTGCGCGCAGGGTGGTGGCCTGGGCCATGTCGCGGTAGGCGAGGGCGATGTCGGCGGCGTCGTGGCGGGCCAGTGCCGCGCTGTGGGTGCGGATGGTCTCCACGTCGCCGCGGGCCACCGGGCCGGTCAGGGCGGACTCCCCGGAGGCCAGCGCGTTTTCGAGGGAGGCCTTCATGAGGGGGCCGAGCATCCGGTCCGGGTGCTGCACGCCGATGTCGCTCAGCAGCTGGGCCGACTGGGAGGCCAGGGTGACGAGGTGGTTCGAGGCATGGGCGAGCGCCGCGTGGTAGAGCGGCCTGCTCTCCTCGTCGATGACCACCGGTTCGGCGCCCATCTCCACCACGAGGGCCTGGGCGATCGGAAGGACCGCGGCCGGAGCCGTGATGCCGAAGGTGCATTCGGGCAGGCGGCCGAGGTCGAGGCTGAGGCCGGTGAACGTCATGGCCGGGTGGATGGCGAGCGGGATCGCCCCGGCCCCGCGGGCGGGGGCGAGGACCTCGGTGCCGTGGCGTCCCGAGGTGTGGACGACGAGCTGCCCGGGCTGCCAGACGCCAAGGCGCGCCAGTCCGTCGACGAGTCCGGGCAGGGCGTCGTCGGGCACGGCGAGGAGGACGAGTTCGGCGCGTTCGACGAGAACGGGAATGTCGAGGACCGGCACCCCGGGCAGGAGGGTTTCCGCGCGCTCCCTGCTCGCTTCGGAGACCGCCGATACTCCAACGACCGCGTGTCCCGCGGCGCGCAGGGCGGCGCCGAGCACCGCGCCGACCTTGCCGGCGCCGATGACGCCCACCCCCAGGCGCCCTGGTCGGCGTGAGGCTTCAGCGTTGTTCATGGTTACCGGGTCCCTCCGGAGTCTGGTGCACGGTTGGCTGGTCGGGCGGCGCGGCGGCGGGCGGCCCGTCGCCGGGGGGCGCTTCCTGCGTCGGCCCGGCACCGGGGGGCCCGTAGCTGGGCGCCGGGGCCTGCGTCGGCCCGGCACCGGGGGGCCCGTAGCTGGGCGCCGGGGGCATGACGGCGCCCGAAGGCTGCTGGATCGGACTCATCCACCGCTCGGGGACGCTTCGCCGGCGCGCCTCGGCCGCGCGCCGGGCCTGGCTTGAGAAGAGTTCGAGCGCCGCGGTTTCGTCGATGTGGCTCAGGGACGGCGCAACGGGTCCCGGCGTGGTCTGCAGCTGCAGTTCCATCACCCGCAGGGACCGCTCAATGGGGCCCTGGTGCAGGGACAGCGACTGGGTCCGCTCGTGCGGCACGACGGCGAGCCGGCGGTGGAAGGACCCCGACCGCACGAGCAGCGCGGTGCCGGTCACGGCGAACCCGCTGCGCCGCCAGGTCAGGGGCGCGAGCCACCGCGCGCGCCGCGGTGCGGTGGTGAAGCCCTCGGCCGGGCCCGAGGCCTCGAGGCCGGCGGTGAAGACGTCAAGGGGCCGCCCGGTGCCCGGGTCCGGAAGGACGAGCGCCAGGATGGAGAAGACCTCGGCGCGGGTTCCGACGGGCAGCAGCGTGGCCCTGGCCTGCCCTTCGCCGGAGACGGCGGCACCGTACCCGGCGACGTTGGCATTGATCCGGTACCAGCCCTTGAGCCGCCAGAGCAGCGGCTGGTCGATCCCGACGGCCTGCACCCTCCCCGGCGGGACGGTCTGCGCCCGGGTGTCGAGGAGGCCGTACCGGACCCGAATGCCGTCGGGCGAGAGGGCGGCCCGGAAGTTGTAGCCCGAGTTCAGGGCGTTCCAGTACGCGCCGGCGACGCCCAGCGCCATGGGGATGAGGGCCGGTGCGGCGAGCGGCGTGCGGAACACGACCGTGACAGTGCCGACGACCACCACAGCGGCCAGCAGGAGCACCGTGGTCCCCGAGAGCAGGACCGCGCCGACGATCCGCCCCGGGGGCACAGCGACGACCTCGCGCTCGGGGGCCTCGGGCACTCCCCCGGCGGCATCCGGGGCCACCTGGGCCCCGGAGGCGCGGGCCAGGATCGTGGCCCTGAGCTGCTGCGCCTCGGAGAGGCGGAGGAAGGCCAGGCGGACCGCCGACTCGCCGGCGTCGGCCACCTCGAACTTCAGCTCGGCGAGGCCGAAGACCCGGGCGAGGAAGGGCTGCACGACGTCGATTGCCTGGACGCGGTCGAGGCGGGCCTGCCGGTTCTGCCGGAACAGGATGCCCGAATTGACCCGGACATACTCCGCCGTGACCTGGTACCGGGTGAAGTACCACGACACGAGGAACCCGAGCGCGATCAGCGCGACGACGCCCAGGACGACGGCGATGGCCAGCGGGAGTCCGATGGCCCCCGGCAGCCCCGTCCGGGCACCGGGGCCGAAGAGGCCCTCGAACCAGTCCCTGCCGAAGAAGAAGGCGATGGCGGCCAGGGCGATCCAGCCGCGCACCAGCGGCGAGATCACGGAGACGCGGCGCCAGCCGTCCTCGGCCGGCGCGGGTGTCGGCGGCGCGCCGGGGAGGCTTCCGCCAGCCGGCCCGGTCCCGTGCCCGGACGGTCCCGGGACGGGTCCGGGGTGCTGGTCCGGGGAGGGTCCGCGGTGCGGGTCCGCGGCGCTCACAGCCCCGCCAGCCGGGCTTCCCCGCGGCTCGACAGCTGCTCGCGGAGCCGGGCGCCCTCGGCGGCGGGAAGGCCGGGGATGGCCGCGTTGGTGGACGGGGACGCGGTGTGCAGCTTCAGGGTGCACAGCCCGAACGCCCGCTCGAGCGGGCCCACCGCCACGTCGACGTACTGCATGCGCCCGTACGGGACGACGAGGGTGCGCTGGAAGATCACGCCGCTGCGGATCAGCAGATCGTCGTCGCGCTCCGCGTAGCCCAGGGCCCGCACCTGGCGGGGAAGCAGCAGCACCCTCCAGATACTGATGAGGAGCACTACGGCCGGCAGGGCGACGGCGATGGCCAGCGGCGGAAAGTCCGGCCACACCCCGGTGAGCCGGAGGATCAGCGGGATGCTGAAGATCAGCAGGTAGATCACCGAGCCGACGAACCAACCGATCAGGCGCACCCGCAGGTAGGCGGGCGAGACCCTGGACCAGACGACGCCCTCGGGATCGATGGGTTCCCTACGCATACTCCCCCTCGCTCGTTCCCGGAGTGCCGGCGCTGCCCTTGTCCCCGGGCGGAATCCTGCAGAACCCTTCGACGACCAGTCCGACGACGATCATGACGATGCCCGCGGCCATCAGGGCCAGCGTCCCCCAGACAGGGCCCAGGGTGTCGCGGACGGCCAGCAGGGAGAGCTGGTCGACGAGGATCCCTGCGTGCCAGCCGAGGCTGAGGGCGCCGGCATAGGCCGTCGCCTGCGCCAGGATCAGGGTGCGGGCCGCGAGGATGGGATTCAGCTCCCGGTCGCGCTTGCCGTTGCGCCACCGCAGCACCCTCAGCCCGAAGACCAGGGTCACGGCGATGATCAGCGCGACGGTCAGCAGCGAACTCAGGTGCAGCGAAGGGGTCGGGTAGCCGTTGTTCCCCGCCCAGAAGTTGACGGTCCACCCCAGCAGGCCGGAGAGGATGCCGATGCCGATGAGCCAACTGAACCGGATGCTCATTCCAATGCGCCTAGTCTTCCTCGAACTGGGTCACGCCCGGCAGGTCGGCGGCGCCGGCTGCGAGCTCGGCTACGGGCACACCGCCGAGCACGGCGGTGGAGTCCATTCTGGACCACGGGACGAGGACGAAGGCCCGCTCCGCGGCGCGGGGGTGGGGAACCGTCAGCCGGGGATCCGCCGAGGTCCATGCCCCAAAGGTGATGATGTCGATGTCGAGGGTCCGCGGGCCCCAGCGCACGGTGCGGGTCCTCAGGTGCTTCTCCTCGACGGCCTGGCAGAGCGCAAGCAGTTCGTAGGGGCCGAGGTCGGTGACGACCTCGATGACCTGGTTGAGGTAGTCCGGCTGCTCCGGGCCCCCGACGGCCCGGGTGCGGACCACGGGAGAGGCCGCGGACAGCCGCACCCGGGCGTCCGAGGTGAGCTCGGCGGCGGCCGCGGCAAGCGTGCCGCGGCTCTCGCCGAGGTTGCTGCCCAGGGCCAGGACGGCCCGCACCTCCGTACCGGTCGGCGCGGCCGTGGAGGCGGGTCCGGCAGGGTGCCGGGCCGTCGTCACTGCCTGCTCCGATGGAGGGTGACGGCGACGTCGCCGAACGGCACCGAAATGGGCGCCCGTGGCTTGTGCACGGTGACGTCGACCGCCTCGACGGGGTAGCCGGCGAGGATCTCGGCCGCGATCCTCTCGGCCAGTGCCTCGATCAGCTGGAACGGTTTCCCGGAGATGATCGAGGCGACCAGCTCGGCGACCTCCCCGTAGTGGGCCGTCCGGGCGAGGTCGTCGCTGGTCCCGGCGGGCCGCAGGTCCAAATGCAGCACCACGTCGACGACGAAGGGCTGGCCGTCGCGCCGCTCGAAGTCGAAGACCCCGTGGTGGCCGACGGCGGTGATGCCCTTCAGCGAGACGGCGTCGAGCTGCCGGAGCACCGTCATGGCCGGGCCCGGCCCGTCCACGCGGAGGCGACCTTGACGGCGTCGAGGGTGGGGCCGACCTCGTGCACCCGGACCCCCCAGGCGCCGTTCGCCGCGGCAAGGGCCGAGACCGCGACGGTCGCGGCGTCGCGTTCGGCCGGCGGCGCGGCCTTCCCGGCCGAGGTCAGCAGGGTGCCAAGGAAACGTTTCCGGGAGGCCGCGACGAGCACCCGGTGTCCGAGGGATGCGAAGCGGTCCAGGGAACGGAGCAGTTCCCAGTTGTGCCCGGCGGTCTTGGCGAAGCCCAGGCCCGGATCGAGGATGATCTTCTCCGGCTGCACTCCTGCCGCCGTGAAGGCGCCGCGCACCTCAAGGAGCTCGGAGATGACCTCGTCGACGACATCCGTGTAGGTCGCCAGGGAATCCATCGTTTCGGCGGTTCCCCGGCGGTGGGTCAGGATGTAGGGCACGCCGAGTTCGGCGACGAGCGCCGGCATCGCGGGGTCGAACTCCTTACCGGAGATGTCGTTGATGACCGCGGCTCCCGCCCGGACCGCCTGGGCGGCCGTCTCGGCGTGCATCGTGTCGATGCTGACGAGGGCGCCGGCCTTCACGAGCGCCCGAACCACGGGCAGTACCCGCTCCAGCTCCTCCTCGACCGGCACCGCCGCGGCGCCGGGGCGGGTCGATTCCCCGCCCACGTCGATGATGTCGGCCCCGGCGTAGTGCATCCGCAGTCCGTGCGAGATGGCGTCGTCGGTCGAGGAGTACCTGCCGCCGTCGCTGAAGGAGTCCGGGGTGACGTTGAGGATGCCCAGCACCATGGCACGGTCAGCAGGCAGCGCCTCGAACGTGCGCGGGGCACGCACCGGCCGGATCACCGGCAGCGGTGAGGTGGCG
The DNA here is from genome assembly GCF_054511055.1 of Arthrobacter melezitosi. NCBI lineage: Bacteria > Bacillati > Actinomycetota > Actinomycetes > Micrococcales > Micrococcaceae > Arthrobacter > Arthrobacter melezitosi. Next base: position 8,214 of record NZ_JBTNDJ010000005.1, on the reverse strand, counting down.
GGGCCGGTCCCGGGGGCTGCGGCGAGTGAATCCATTGTTTCGGGGTGTCCTATCTTCCAAGTATCAGGCTCATGGCCTCGGCGCGGGTCGCCGTTTCGCGGATCTGGCCGCGGACGGCCGAGGTCACCGTCTTGGCGCCCGGTTTCCGGATGCCCCGCATTGACATGCACATATGCTCACACTCAATGACCACGATCGCACCCTTGGGATTGAGGTGCGTCATCAGCGCCTCGACGATCTGCGTCGTCAGCCGCTCCTGCACCTGCGGGCGGCGGGCGTAGACCTCGACGAGCCGGGCCAGCTTGCTCAGGCCGGTGACCCGGCCGTCGTCCGAGGGAATGTATCCGACGTGGGCGGAGCCGTGGAACGGCACCAGGTGGTGCTCGCACGTCGAGTAGAAGGGGATGTCCTTCACCACCACCAGCTCCTGGTGATCGAGCTCGAAGGAGGTCGACAGCACCTCGGCGGCGTCCTGGTGGAGACCCGCGAACATCTCGGCGTAGGCCCGTGCCACGCGCCGCGGAGTCTCCACCAGCCCGTCGCGGTCGGGGTCCTCCCCGATCGCCTCCAGGATTTCGCGGACGGCCCGCTGGATGCGGGGCAGGTCCACCGGGGATCCAGAGGCGGCCAGGGCAGCGGCGATCACGTCATTGTCGAAGTCAGTCACGGCTCTGATCCTATCCCTGTGCGGCGGGCCGGCCGCCCTACGGGTGCCGGGATCCGGTCCCGCCCTTACCGTCGACGGCGGCGCCGTCGGAGTCCGGCGAGGGCAGGTCCGAGCTGTGGACGTCGAAGTCACCGGGGATGTCGGCGTCGGCGATCTGGTCCTGCGGGGCCACCGTCTCGGGAGCGGGCTGGCCGTTCTGCGCGGCCTGGGCCCGTTCCTTGGCCGAGACGACCGGAGGCAGCGAGTGCACCGGACGGGAGTCCTTCGACAGCCACACGTTGCGCAGGCCGCGCTTGCGCACGCTCGCGAAGACCTCGGCGATCTCGGCCTGGTTCAGCGTCTCCCGCTCGAGCAGTTCGAGCGCGAGGCGGTCGAGCACGTCGCGGTTCTCGGTGAGGATCTCGTAGGCCTCGTCGTGGGCGTTGTCGATCAGCCGGCGTACCTCTTCGTCGACGACGAAGGCCACCTGGTCGGAGTAGTCGCGGTCGCTGCCCATGTCCCGGCCCAGGAAGGGCTCCCCGGCGCCCTGGCCGAGCTTCACCGCGCCGATGCGCTCGCTCATCCCGTACTGGGTCACCATCTTGCGGGCCGTGCCGGTGGCCTTCTCGATGTCGTTCGAGGCGCCGGTGGAGGGATCGTGGAAGACGATCTCCTCGGCGACCCGCCCGCCCATGGCGTAGGCGAGCTGGTCGAGCAGCTCATTGCGGGTGACCGAGTACTTGTCGTCCATCGGCAGCACCATGGTGTAGCCGAGGGCGCGGCCGCGCGGCAGGATGGTGATCTTCGTGACCGGGTCGGTGTTGCGCAGGGCGGCCGCCACGAGGGCGTGTCCGCCCTCGTGGTAGGCGGTGATCTTCCGCTCGAGTTCCTTCATGACGCGGCTGCGCTTCTGCGGGCCGGCGATGACGCGGTCGATCGCCTCGTCCAGGGCGCGGTCGTCGATCAGCTGGGCGTTCGAGCGCGCGGTGAGCAGCGCGGCCTCGTTGAGCACGTTCGCCAGGTCGGCGCCGGTGAACCCGGGGGTCTTCTTGGCCACCGACTTCAGGTCCACTCCGGGTGCCATCGGCTTGCCCTTGGCGTGGACCGCGAGGATCTGGTCGCGGCCCTTCATGTCGGGGGCCTCGACGCCGATCTGCCGGTCGAACCGGCCCGGGCGCAGCAGCGCCGGGTCGAGGACGTCGGGGCGGTTGGTGGCGGCGATCAGGATGACGTTCGTCGTCGAATCGAAGCCGTCCATTTCGACGAGGAGCTGATTGAGGGTCTGCTCGCGCTCGTCGTTGCCGCCGCCGACGCCGGCACCGCGGTGCCGGCCCACGGCGTCGATCTCGTCGACGAAGATGATGGCCGGTGAATTGTTCTTGGCCTGCTCGAAGAGGTCGCGGACGCGGGAGGCGCCCACGCCGACGAACATCTCGACGAAGTCCGAACCGGAGATCGAGTAGAACGGCACGCCGGCCTCGCCGGCCACGGCCCGCGCCAGCAGGGTCTTGCCGGTGCCCGGAGGCCCGTACAGCAGCACGCCCTTGGGGATCTTGGCACCCAGGGCCTGGAACTTCGCCGGCTCCTGGAGGAATTCCTTGATCTCGAGCAGTTCCTCGACGGCCTCGTCGGCACCGGCGACGTCGGTGAAGGTGACCTGCGGCATGTCCTTGGAGATGAGCTTGGCCTTGGACTTGCCGAACTGCATCACCTTGGAGCCGCCGCCCTGCATGCGGCTGAGGAGGAACCAGAAGATGAGGCCGAGGATCAGGATGGGGAAGATCAGGCCGAAGACGCTGAGGAACCAGTTGCTCTCGACCGGCTGGTCGGTGAAGCCTTCGACGTCGGACTCGTTGACCGCCTCTACGACATCCTCGGCACGGGCGGTGCTGAAGAAGAACTGGACGCTGCGGCCCAGGTCCTCGTAGTCGTCCCGGAGGGTAAGGTCGACGCGCTGCTCGCCGTCGTGGATCTTGGCCTGCTCCACCCGGTTGTCCCGCAGGAGCTCCAGGCCGACATTGGTGTCGACCCTGCCGGAGCTGCCGCTGAACAGGCTGGGGACGATGAAGAGGAGCCCGGCGAGTGCCAGGACGATCCAGATGACCGGCCCCTTGAACATGTTCTTATATTTCATTCTTCTCAGGGCTGCGCACCCTGTCCCTCCTGCTTATGCCGGAAATAGCGTGTTCCGTCCGCCGTCACCTCGAAACACTCAAGATATACACGGTTTCAGATGCAACACGTCCGGTTTCGGGCATAAGTTCCCTGTGGGCGTACAGCCCGGGCCCCGCCGCCGGGCCCGCCGCCTACTCGTAGACGTGCGGGGCGAGGGTGCCGATGAAGTCGAGGTTGCGGTACTTCTCGGCGAAGTCGAGGCCGTACCCGACGACGAATTCATTCGGAATGTTGAATCCCACATATTTCACGTCGATGTCGACCTTCGCGGCGTCGGGCTTGCGCAGCAGGGTGCAGATTTCGACCGAGGTGGGCCCGCGGGAGAGGAGGTTGGCCTTGAGCCAGGAGAGGGTCAGGCCGGAGTCGATGATGTCCTCGGCGATGAGCACGTGCTTGCCCATGAGGTCGGTTTCGAGGTCCTTGAGGATCCGCACGACGCCCGAGGACTGCGTCCCGGAGCCGTAGGAGGACACGGCCATCCAGTCCATGGTGATGTGGGAGTGCAGGGCCCGGGCCAGGTCGGCCATCACCATCACGGCGCCCTTGAGCACGCCCACGAGGAGGATTTCCCGCCCCTGGTAGTCGGCGTCGATCTGCGCTGCAAGTTCGGTCACGCGCTGCTGAATCTGTTCCTTGCTGTACAGGACGTGCTTCAGGTCTGACTCGACGTCGTTGGAATCCACCAATTACTCCTGGGTTGAACGGCTCGGCGGCTCCGTGCCGGGACGGTTTTTTCTAAACACAAGATTGCCATAGCTTGGCCCGCCCCGAAGAACCGATTTCCCCCGGACCTGCCGGTACACGCCGACGAATCCGCCGAGCTGGACCGGCCCGGCGGAGCCGCGCCGTTCGAGGAGGGTCTCGGCGGCGAGCAGGCGTTCGAAGCTGGGCTGGAACCCGCCGAGTTCGACGGCGGCCAGGGCCAGGACCCGTTGGCGCAGCGAGGCGGGCAGCTCCCGCAGGCCCTCCTCCGGCAGGAGAATGTCCCCATCGACCTCCGTGCGCAGCCGGCCGTACGCCTGGGAACTGAGCTGTTCCAGGTAGTCGGCGTCCTGGCCGAGGATCCGGGCGGAGCGGTACAGCGCGGAGGCGATGCCGGGCCCGAGCTGGTCCTCGAGGTAGGGCAGCACCGCCGCCCGGACCCGGGAGCGGGCGAAGGCCGGATCGGTATTGGCGGGGTCGTGCCAGGGCTCGAGGCCGTAGAAGGAGCAGATCTCCTCCGTATCGGCACGCCGCAGGTCGAGGAACGGCCTGCGGTAGCGTCCGCGCCGGGCCGGCATGCCGGCGAGGGAGCGGGTTCCTGAGCCGCGGGCCAGCCCGAGCAGGACCTGCTCCGCCTGGTCATCGAGGGTGTGCCCCAGGAGGACGGCCACCGCGCCGGTCTCCTGCGCCGCGGCGTCGAGGGCGGCGTAGCGGGCCGACCGGGCGGCCGCTTCGGGGCCCATCCCGGCCGCGGCAACCTCGACGGTACGCACCTCGACCGGGGAGAGTCCGAGCTCCCGCAGCTGGGCCGCGGCGTTTTGCGCGACGGCCCCGCTGCCGTCCTGCAGGCCGTGGTCGACGACGACGGCCCCCACCCCGCACCGGCCCACCCGGGCGAGATGGACGGCGGCGGCGGCCAGGGCGAGCGAGTCCGGACCGCCGCTGCAGGCCACAAGCACCAGGGGCGGCCCGTCGGGGCCCGGCGCCGCACCGGCCGGGTGCAGCACATCGGCCAGGGCGTCCTCCACCCGGTTCCGCGCCGCAGCGGCCACGGGGTTCAGGCGCGGGCGCCTAGCCATGGCGGTGCAGGCTCATCCTGTCGATCCATTCATCGGGGGCGTGGATCTCCCGCTCGGTGGGCAGGTGGGCCTCGGCCTCCCAGACGAGGTTGAACCCCTCCATCCCGGTCTGGTCGACGACGCGCCGCACGAACTTCGCCCCGTCGCTGTACTGGCGCATCTTGGCGTCGAGGCCCAGGAGCTGGCGGATGAGTTTTTCCACGGGCCCGCGGGACTTGCCGCGGGCGTTGAAGCGGCGTCGGATGGTCTTCACTGTCGGGACGATGCCCGCATCCACTCCGTCCATCACGACGTTCGCGTGGCCCTCGAGGAGGCTCATCACGGCGGTCAGGTGGGACAGGCGCGCCTTGTCGTCCGGGTCCTGGAGCACCGACAGCAGGCCGGTGCCGTGGACCTTCCCGCCGTCGGGCCACTGTTCAACACCGGCCGCACCGCGGCCCCGGTCCCCCTTGGGCACACCGAGGCTCTTCGCCGCCGCGGCAAGGCGTTCGGAAAGGGTGTCGGCCTTATCCATCATCCCGGTGGTCAGCTCCGAGATGGAGGAGATCATGTGGTCCTTCAGCCAGGGCGCAGCGGCGAACTGGACCCGGTGGGTCTGCTCGTGCAGGCAGACCCAAAGGCGGAAGTCCGACGGGTCGACGTTCAGCTCGCGCTCGACGGAGATGATGTTGGGCGCCACGAGCATCAGGCGCCCGCCGGCGCCGTTGCGGGAGGGGACGAACGGGTCGTACTGGCCCAGCACCTTGCTCGAGAGGAACGCCAGGATGGCCCCAAGCTGGGCGCCGGTGACGCTGCCGCCGAGGCTGACCGAGGCGGCCTTGAGGATTTCCGGCTTGGACTGCGCGAGGTGCTCAAGGGCCGGCTCGATGAGCACCCGGAAGCTCTGCGTGTTGGCCTTCGCCCAGGAGGCCCGGTCCACGATGAGGAGTTCGGAATCGCGAAGGTCCCGCGCCGCATCCAGGCGGGAGATGGCGTGGACGTGGGCCACCGAGGCGTCGGCCTGTGCGCGGAGGTTGTCCACGGCGGCGTTGATCTCGCGCGGCGTCATTGACGGTCCGGCCGGAGCGAGGCGGGCGGCGCTGCCGGCGGCGAGGTCCCAGTTCACCAGCCGGGGCAGTTGGGGGGTGGATGAAACGATTGGCTTCTTGGGCTCCATGACCCAATTCGATCACATCCGGCTCCCGGCCGCTCGGGAGCGACCCCGGGTGGCAGCTTGCGGGACGGATCGAGGACGGGACGGACCGGGCCGTCAGCGGCATCCGCAGGCGGCCAGCGCCGCCGCGGCCCGGTCGACGGCGTCGCGGGCCTCCGCGGTGCGGCCCTCGACCCCCGAGGCCATCAGGGAGAAGGCAAGCAGGCGTCCTTCGGCCGTGACGACATAGCCGCTCAGTGCGGTGACGGCGTTCAGGGTGCCGGTCTTGGCCCGGACCACCCCCGCCCCGCCCGCCGTCGGAGCGTCCGGGGCGAAGCGTTCGCGCAGTGTCCCCGACAGCCCCGCGACCGGCAGCAGGCCCGGCAGGCCGGCAAGGGCGGGACGCTCGGAGGAGGCCGCGGCGTGCAGCAGGGCGGCGAGCTGGGCCGGTGTGGCCGAGTTGTCCACCGACAGTCCCGCCGCGTCCCCGATCCGGAGGCCCTCCCCCTCAAGACCCAGCCGGTCGGCGGTGTCCGCAAGCACCGCCGCCGCGCCGTCGGAGCTCGCCGGCCCGCCGGCCGCCGCGGAGGCGAGGCGCGCCAGCGACTCGGCGAGGTAGTTGTCCGAGAGGACCAGCATGTGTTCGACCTGCTCGCGGAGCGTCGCCGACCGCACCGTAGCCACCGGCTCGGCGGCCTCCGGCACGGCGGCGCGGACGGGTCCGCCGAGCACCTCGACGCCGCGTTCGGCCGCGGCCGCGGCCAGGGCGGCGGTGAACGCGTCGGCGGCGCGGAGTGCGGGGTCGGCGTCGCGGGCCCCGGCCTGCCGCTCCTCATCCTGCCAGGCGGAATTGACGGCCAGCGGGTACACCGGGGCGAGTTCCCCGGCCTCCAGGTCGCCCTGCGCCCAGGACGGGTTCAGCGGCGGACCGTCGAAGAGGGAGTCATCGACCGCGACGCGGTAGGGGCCGGCTGCGGGATCCAGGGTTGCGGCGGTCTCCTGCGCGAGGGTCGACAGGCCCGCGCGGCCCCGCACCGAACCCGGGTCGGAGGGCCCCGAGCCCAGCAGCACGTCGCCGCCGCCGCGGAGGTAGAGCACGCCGTCCCCGGCGGCGTGCACGGTCGTCTCCAGCCGGTCCTCCGGCTCGAGGGTGTCCAGGACGGCGGCTGCCGTCAGCAGCTTGAGGTTGGACGCCGGGGCCTGCGCCTCGTCGGCGCCGCTGCTGTAGAGCACCTTGCCGGTGGTGGCGTCGCGGACCACCCCGGTGAACCGCCCGCCGCCGGGCAGCTGCAGTTCCGCCTCGAGCAGCGGGGCGAGCACCTCCGGGCGCGGTGTCGGGGTGGCGGGCGAAAGGGCCGAGACGACGCCGGGTTCGAGCAGGCGGGCCGGCGGGCGCTGCAGGACCGGCGGTGGAACCTCGGCATCCCGGCCCCCGCCGGTGAGCTCGGCCACGGCGGGAGGGACCACGCGCACCGACAGGGGCAGCGCCAGCACCGCAAGGACCGCCGCGAGCAGCACGGCGGTCAAGCGTCGGGCCTGGCGCTTCATGGATTCCTTCCGGAAGGTTCAACGGGAACGCCGGACGGCGGAAAATGCCGGGAAGCGGGCCACGACCGATATGTTAGTGCAGAAGTTTAAACAGTAAACGGGCGGCCGGGCTCCGCGGACCGGACAGCCGGAGCCCGCCACCAGCCCCCTGCCAGTACCCACCGAGGAGTTGCCATGAAGCTCGACGTCACCATCGAGATCCCGAAGGGATCCCGCGTCAAGTACGAGATCGACCACGAGACCCACCGGCTGCGGCTGGACCGTGTGCTGTTCACGGCGATGCAGTACCCGACCCACTACGGGTACTTCGAGAACACCCTCGGTGAGGACGGCGACCCGCTCGATGCCCTGGTGCTGCTGCAGGATTTCGACCTGATTCCGGGCGTCCTCGTCGAGTCACGCCCGATCGGCGTCTTCAACATGACCGATGACGGCGGCGGGGACGCCAAGGTGCTCTGCGTGCCGGTCGATCCGCGCTTCGATGACATCCAGGATCTCTCGGACGTCTCGACGTTCCTGCTCGACGAGATTAAGCACTTCTTCACCCGCTACAAGGACCTCGAGCCCGGCAAGTGGGTCGAAGCGGCCGAGTGGGCGGGCCGTGAGGCGGCGGAGGCCGAGGTTGAGGCCTCGCTGGAGCGCTTCAAGCGGCAGGGCGAGACCAGCGCGGCCGACGAGCCGCAGGGCCGCGGCGTCGAGGTTGAGGCCGACAACGCCACGGCGGTTCCCGAAGGGCGCTGACGCCCTTCGTCCCCGGTGTGCCGCGCCCGCAACCGCAATCGGTTGATTTGCGGTAACCGTGAAGCATACTGGGGCAATGCAATACGTGCTCACCATCAACCAGCGCGATTCGCGCGAGGTGGGCGACCTGGTGGGAGGGGGGCGCCGGGGAGCCCCGGCCCCCCCCCCCGCCATTGCCCTTCCCCCCCCTT